>JBBSMO010000179.1:0-5614 GCA_038233155.1 Longimicrobiales bacterium | reverse complement strand
CTTCGTGCCCCGCAGCCGGTGCGCCCTGCCCCGGCCGCTGAACGGAATGCGTACCATCGAACACGGCAGGCGCTCCGCACAGTTCCGGCAAGGTGGTAAACGAGCGCATGTCGACGACCAGGTTTCCAGACCCGAAGAAGGTTCCGCGCTCGGTGACCGCTACCCCGGCGGCGCCCGCTGAACGCACCTTGGCAACGGCGCCGCGCATTTCCTCGGGCGCCATCCACTGCCCTTTCTTGATATTCACGGGAAGCCCCGTGGCGCCAGCGGCGAGCAGCAGATCCGTCTGGCGGCAGAGAAAGGCGGGAATCTGGAGGAAATCGACGCACTCGGCGGCCGGTTCGCACTGCGCTGCTTCGTGCACATCGGTAAGCAGCGGGAGCGACACCGCCGCGCGCAATTCCCCGAGCTGCTTCAGCCCCGCCCGGATCCCAGGCCCGCGCGGCGAGTCACCAGAGCTGCGGTTGGCTTTGTCGAAGGAGGCCTTGAAAATGGCGGGCAAAGAAAGCGCGGCCGAGACGCGCTCTATCTCGCGGGCTACTTCGAGATTAAGACCGTGATCCTCGAGCACACAGGGCCCGGCGATCAGAAAGAACGGACTGCCTGATGCAAACCGGGGTCTATCCGGGTCGGTACGCCAGGTCTTCACGTCAATCTCCGGCTCCCGCACCGGCGGGTTGCCGCGCTTCCAACGGCTGGCCGGCGCGGCGGCGCGCGAGCGCGGCAGCAACAAAGGAGGCGAACAGCGGGTGAGGGCTAGTGGGCCGCGACTTGAGCTCGGGGTGAAACTGCGTAGCGAGGAACCATGGGTGCTCGGGCAGTTCGATCATCTCGACGAGCGTACCATCGGGCGAGGTGGCGCTGACGGTCATCCCATGCTCGGCGAGCGGCTCGCGGTAGGCGTTGTTGACTTCGTAGCGATGCCGGTGCCGCTCGCTGATTTCGAGCGTTCCGTAAATCTGCGCGGCGAGCGAGTCAGGCACCAGCCGCGCCGTGTACGAACCCAGCCGCATGGTGCCGCCCAGATCGGTCACTTCGCGCTGCGAATTCATCAGACAGATTACCGGGTCGGCGGTGGCTTGCTCCCACTCGGCCGAGTGGGCCTCCGCCATGCCACAGCGGTAGCGCGAGAATTCGATGATGGCCGTCTGAAGCCCCAGGCAGATGCCGAAAAAGGGGAGATCGTTCTCCCGCGCCCAACGAATGGCGGCGAGCATTCCTTCCACCCCGCGCACGCCAAAGCCGCCCGGAATCAGCAGCCCGTCGAACTCGGAGAGCTGCGCCCCTGCACTCGTTCCTTCGAAGTCTTCCGACGAAAGCCATTCGATTTCGACAGCCACATCGTTGGCGATGCCGCCGTGGATCAACGCCTCCTGGATCGACTTGTACGAATCTACCAGTGCCACATACTTGCCCACGACGGCGACCCGCACCGTGCCGTTGGTCGGCTCCTTGATGCGCCGCACCATCCCCTCCCATTCGGTCAGATCCGCTTTGGGAGCGGTCAGGTGCAGCCTCGATAGGACGAGGTCGTCCAGCCGCTGTTCGCGAAAGCGGAGGGGGACTTCGTAGATCGTCTCCGCGTCGCACGCTTCGATCACCGCCGCTACATCTACATTCGCGAACAGCGCCACCTTGCGGCGGATCTCCTCGCTCAATCTCTGCTCGGAGCGGCAGATCAATATGTCCGGCTGGATCCCGATCTGCATCAGCTCGCGAACCGAATGCTGCGTTGGCTTGGTCTTCAGCTCGCCCGCCGCGGCGATATAGGGAATTAGCGTCAGGTGCACGAAGAGCACGTGCTCGCGGCCTACCTGCTGTCTGTATTGACGGATGGCCTCGAGGAAGGGGAGGCTCTCGATGTCGCCTACCGTCCCGCCGATCTCCGTGATCACCACATCGTTGTCCGGCGCGAGCCGCTTGATGCTGCTCTTGATGGCATCGGTGATGTGCGGAATCACCTGGACAGTCGCGCCAAGGTAATCGCCGCGACGCTCGCGCGTGATCACATCCTGGTAGATGCGCCCCGTGGTGATGTTGTTCGCCTGCGAAAGCGACTTCCCGAGGAACCGCTCGTAGTGGCCCAGGTCGAGATCGGTCTCCGCACCGTCGTCCGTGACGAACACCTCGCCGTGCTGGAACGGCGACAGCGTTCCCGGATCTACATTGATGTAGGGATCGAACTTCTGCAGCGTTACCCGCAGTCCGCGCTGCACCAGCAGGCGCCCGATCGAGGCCGCGGCAATCCCCTTCCCCAACGAAGAGACGACACCGCCTGTTACGAAGATGAACTTGGTCGGTACGGCTGTAGGATCACTCATCACGCGAATGCGGCCGTGGGAGATGGGGTTCTGGCGAGGCGGGCCTCCGCCCGCTCAGCGTCCGCCGGGGTGTCGATGCCGAAGCTGCCGCCGTCGCCGGCGAGGAGGGCCACACACATCTGCATACCGGCCTCGAGCGGGCGCAACTGCTCGAGGCGCTCGAGGTGCTCGAGGCGCCCTTCGGGCAGTGAAACCCAGCGTTCCAGCGCCTCGCGTGTGTAGCCGTACACCCCGATGTGGCGGAGATGCCCGCCCGATTCGAGCGCGGCAGCCGCTCCGGCCGCATCCCGCACATGCGGTACGGGTGCGCGCGAGAAGAGCATGGCGTCCCCGCGATGGTTGCGGACCACCTTTACCACCGCCGGGTCGCCGAGCTGCGCCGGATCGGTTATAGGTGTGCACGATGTGCTCAGCTCGCTGCCCTGCCCGAGCAGAGCGAGCGGAGCGGCGACCGCCTCGCGAGAGATGAATGGTTCATCCCCCTGCACGTTCAGAATAAAGCGGAAGGCGGAAAACTCGGGGCGCCGCGCGGCTTCCGCGACGCGGTCCGTGCCCGAGGGGTGTTCCGCGCTGGTCATGCAGACCGAAGCGCCGAAACCAGCGGCGACCGAGGCAACCTCATTGTTGTCGGTCGCGACGACGATGCCGCCGAACAGCTCGAAGGCGGAGACGCGCTCCCATACCCACTGCAGGAGCGGCCTGCCGGCAAGCGGATAAAGCGGCTTCCGCGGGAGGCGTGCGGAGCCGATACGGGCAGGGATAACCGCCAGCGCCTGTGCGTTCACAGGCACGGTTTCCAGAAGAAACGGGGGCCGCCGGATGCAAAGAACACGCCACGAAAATACTCGCCCGGGCGTCGTTTGTCAAAGCCGGTGCGGCGCTTCAGAACGCCGGAACCGACAGCCCGACTATGAACCGGTTGCTCGAAGTATCTGCGGGGTCGAGATAAAATGCCGCTTCGACAACCGCGAGGCGCAGTCCCGCGCCGAGGTTTTGGCGCCAACCGGGTCCCGGGCCGCCACGGGTCCACGCGGTGCCGATTGCGTGGATGAGCTCGGCGGTGGGAATCCCAACCACCGGAAGAACGACCGACGGCAACTCGCGGGCGTAGACAGAGCGGACGAAGACTACGTTGTCGCCGCGCTCGATAGCAGGATCGGTGGTGGGCAGAGTGGTGACGCCGCCGACAAAGCTCCACCGCTGGCGCGGAGCGGTTCGGCCGAAGCTGCCCGAAAGGTGAGCGGACACGCTCAAGGCGTCGGTACTGGCGAGGCCGGACATGGTCCAGAGCCCGTCGCCCGCCAACTGGGTGAACAGGCGCTCGTCGGACGAATACACCGCCTGTTCCAGTGACAGCTCGCCCTCGAAAGAGGTCGTGCCCCCCTTCCAGCGGGCGGCGGTCCCAGCGGTGACCGTCCCGAGGGTGAGTTCGGGGACCTGCAGATTGCCGCGCCAGTCCTCGTCATCGCCGAACAAAGACCACGGCATTCTCGCGCGCAGCGGGCGATCACGCTCTACCTGCCCCGCAACGAACGGGATCAGCTTGAATTCGCCTTCGAGAACAGGGTCTTGCAGAGCGCGCCGCAATGTGGCTCGCGCCAGGTCGGTTTCGTAGTAGTCACGCAGATCGTTGGCGAAGGTGAGCGATGCCAAGGTGTTGAGGATGTCGCCACGGACCCAGCGGTCGTTGGTCGCTACCGTGCGGCCGGCGTCGAGCTCGAGTGAAACTGTGGGGTACACCGGGATCGCGGCGGTGGCCCCGCCGCCGATTTCGCCGCGGGCCGAATAGTAGGAGAGCGAAGGCGCGACTGTCGCCTCCCCGCCCCGCGTGCGAATCGACCAGCGTACGGCCCCTGTTACCGTGACGCCATTGACGCGGTCATACTCCGGCGCCAAGAGGCCGAAGAAGCCGAGCGGTTCGAAACGCACCGCGCTGGGCGACTCGACCACCACACGCACGGGTGATGCTGGAGCCGTCGCAGCGGCGGCGGGCGGCGCCGGTTCGGACGCGCGGGTGCCGGGGGGAAGACGGACGATTTCGCCGACCGTCGCCAGTCCCGACGGGTAGACGCCGCCACCCACCACGGCGATTCTCCCGCCAACGCTCGCGCCCGGTCGGACGAACAGACCGCCGCCCAACACGGCAACTTCGCCCCCGACCACCCCTTCGAGCCGCACATCGCCGCTGGTGATCACCAGGTCGCCCGCCGTCTGGAAGGTTGGCGGGAGCACGGTATCGCCGGAAATTACCGTGTAGCTGCCGCGGGCGAGAATTGCGCGGGCGATTCGGACGGCGCGATAGTCGTCACTTCCCTCGATGACCACCGGCGGCACTTGCGCCGCGGAAGGGATATGGGCGAGCGGCAGCCAGAGAGCCGCGCAAAGCAGAACCGACGCAAGACGCAACATCAGATCAGATCGACAAAGTTGCGGAGCATGTCGCGCCCGTGTTCAGATGCGATGGACTCAGGGTGGAACTGCACCCCCCAGGTCGGCCTCTCGCGATGCCGGAGCGCCTGAATCTCTGCACCATCATCGGGATCTTCGGACCAGGCGATCGGCTCGAGCTCTGGCGGCAGAGAAGCGGCCTCTACGGTGAGGGAATGGTACCGCGCGACGCTCAGCGAGGCGGGCAGTCCGGCGAATGGCCCGGCGCCGGTATGCCGCAACGTCGTTACCTTGCCGTGTACCGGCCGCGCCGCGCGTACAACGCGGCCACCGAATGCCTCGGCTATGGCTTGGTGCCCAAGACACACCCCTAGAACCGGCAGCGTCTCGCCCAGCTCCCGAATCAGCGGCACCGATACTCCTGCTTCCTTCGGGGTACACGGCCCGGGCGAAACCACGATCGCTTTTGGCCGCAGCGCCCGGGCGCTTTCAACCGAGACCCGGTCGTTGCGGCGCACCACGATTTCGACGCCCAACTCACCCAGCATCTGCACCAAATTCCAGGTGAAGCTGTCGTAGTTATCAACAAGCAGGATCACAATATACGTATCTCCAGCGCAAGCGCGGTGGAAGTGCGATTTTCGTCAGCCACGGGGGTGAAAGCTCCGGTGAACTTCCGCAAGATACTGACGGTCTACATGCGTGTAAATCTGTGTGGTTGCAATGTCTGCGTGCCCCAGCATCTCCTGCACGGCCGCTAGGTCGGCGCCGCCCTCTAGCAGGTGAGTGGCAAACGAATGCCGGATGGTATGCGGGCTCACCGGCTTGGTTATTCCGGCGTTCTCCACATGCTGGCGCAAAATCTTCCACACCCCCATCCGGGTTAGCGGCCGGCCGCGCGAGTT
>JBBSMO010000178.1:0-5652 GCA_038233155.1 Longimicrobiales bacterium | reverse complement strand
GAGCGCCACTCGATCGTACGCATCGGCCGCCATGAAATCGTCGTCGAGGGCGGCGCCGACCTGCGCGAGATCAACCACTTCCTCAACGCATCCCTGCCGCAGCTCGAACATCGCTCGCTGAACGGGTACCTGCTGGACGAGCTCGGCCGCGTACCGGAGCCGGGCGAGGTGCTGATCACCGAGGGGGTTCGGATCCGCATCGAGGAAGCGAGCGAGACCCAGGTACTGCGCGCCCGGGTCATCCGACTACCCGCCTCTTCACCGGAGCTCGGCGGGGACTCGGCCCGCACTCCCCCGGGGGGATGAGCAGCGCGACCGCAGCGCCGATGCCGGTCGCCGAGGTGCGGGCGGCCGCGCGGCGCATCCGCCCGTTGATCCGCCGCACTCCGCTCGAGCGCTCACGCGGCTTGTCGGCAGTTGCCCGAACGGAGGTGCTGCTGAAGCTGGAATCACTGCAGCGAAGTGGTTCGTTCAAGCTGCGTGGTGCGGCCAACGCATTGCTCGCGCACCAAGGTGCAGCGGACGAGCGCCGGGTGGTGACTGCTTCGGCTGGCAATCACGGGCTGGGGCTCGCACTCGCGGCGCGAGAGATAGGGGCTATGGCGACGGTTTTCGTACCCGAGAGCGCCCCTGCCGTGAAGCAGCGCCGAATCGCGGCAGCCGGAGCTCAACTGATCCCGGTAGCAGGCGGCTACGACCACGCACACGACAAGGCTATCGAGTTCGCAGCGAACTGCGGAGCGCGGTACATTCACGCCTTCAGCGACCCGCTGGTGGTGGCCGGTCAGGGAACGGTGGCCCTGGAAATTTTCGAGGATTGCCAGGGTATCGGAACGCTGCTGCTTCCGGTCGGCGGCGGCGGCCTGCTCGGCGGGTGCGGCAGCGTTGTGCGTGCGCTGTCGCCCGCTACGCGGGTGATCGGCGTGCAGAGCGAGCACACAGACGCGATGGCGCGCTCCTTCGCTGCCGGAACGCCCTCGCCGCACCCCGCCCTCCCCACCATCTGCGACGGCCTCGCGGGCAAGGTAGACCAGGCGAGCTTCGCCTTGGCGCTCGAGGTGACGGACCGCATCGTCCGCGTTCCGGAAGCGGCGGTGCGGCCAGCGATCCGCTACCTGTACGAGAACGAGGGAATCATCGCGGAAGGCTCGGCAGCGGTGGTCGCCGCGGCCCTCCTTTCCGGCGTCCTTGGCGATGCGCCCCCGCCCGTTGCCGCCGTAGTCAGCGGCGGCAACCTAGATGCACACCTTTTCGCTGGCATACTCGAGGATTGATGATGGCGCTCATCCTGCCCTACGGCGGTATCTCGCCGCGCATTGACCGAACGGCGTTCATCGCGCCGAACGCAACGGTGATCGGCAACGTAATCATCGAAGCGGAGGCCAGCATCTGGTTTGGTGCGGTGCTGCGCGGCGACGATCCGGACCACCCGATCCGCGTGGGTCCAAGATGCAGCGTGCAGGACAACTGCGTGCTGCACGTCAGTGCAGAGGGACCCACGGTGCTCGAGGCCGAAGTGACGGTTGGCCACGGCGCCACGATGGAAAGCTGCGAGGTGGGCCGCGCCGCGCTGATTGGCATGAACGCCGTCGTACTGCAAGGCGCAACGGTGGGAAAGGAGGCACTGATCGCGGCGGGTGCAGTCGTCGGGACGGGCGCGGCCATACCCGCGCGCCACATGGCAGCCGGCGCGCCCGCACGGGTGCGCAAAGAGCTCGAGGGAGAATCTCTCGGGTGGATCCAACGCAGCGCCAGCCACTATGTCGCTCTCTCCCGCAGCTATCTGGCTCAGGGCGTTGGCCAGCCGCCAGAAGCCGGCGGTAGCTGAGCGCAGCCGAAGCTACATCCCTAGAATCGCCGTCGAATACCAGGAGATGAGCTGCGATCCCCACGTCTGAGTTACCCCCGCGCCGACCGCCAAGAAGATTCCGAACGGCACCAGCTTTCCCGTGCGCCAACTGATGGGGCCGAAGACCACGGTGCCAACCAGCGCACCGAGGAAAATGGTGAGCAGAACTCCCGCGGGCCCGGTAAAGGCACCGACCATGGCCATCATCTTGATGTCACCACCGCCCATCGCGGGCTTCTTGAACATCCACTCTCCTAGCCAGGCGACCGCCCACAAGAGAAGAAATCCCAGTGCCGCACCGAAGAAGGCGCTCTTGATGTCGATCCCGCCCGGGGCGAGGGCAAGCAGCAGACCGAGCACGAGCCCGCCCAACGAGAACTCGTCGGGAATCGTGTAGGTGCGCGCGTCCGTAAGGGCAATGCCAAGCAGCAGCGTAAAAAACACCGCCATGGAAAGCGCTTCCCACGACGCGCCAAATCGAACGGCCGCCGCCACCCACAGAGCCGCCGTAGTGGCTTCGACCAGAGGGTACAGCCCGCTGATGTACGTTTTGCAACCGCGGCAACGCCCCCGCAGCGCCAGGTAGCTGATAATCGGAATGTTGTCGCGCCAGCCGATTCCGGCTCCGCACCCGGGGCAGCGCGAGCGGGGGCGGACCACAGACTCGCCCTCGGGCAGGCGGACGATGCAGACGTTCAGGAATGACCCGACTGCCGCCCCAACGACGGCGGCGTAGATCCAGAGTAGTAACGAGGGCAGCGGCACGATGCTTAGTGTAGAAGCTGGTACATGAGAATGGCGGCCGCAGCGGCTACGTTCAGCGACTCCGCGCGACCGCGCAGGGGGATGCCTACGACCTGATCGGCAATCGCACGTCCTTGGGCGGAAATTCCATTGCCCTCGTTCCCGAGCAGCAGCACCGCGCGCGCCGGCAGGGGCTCCGGAAGCGGCTGCCCGCCGGCATCGGCCGCGAAAATGACCGACCCATTAGCCCTGGACCAATTCGCGAGTTCGGGCCAAGTGGCGCTTGCGACCGGCAGACGGAACAGCGAGCCGGCCGCCGCACGTACGCTCTTCGGGTTCCAAGGCTCCACCGTCCCGGGTAAGATCACCAACCCCGCCGCGCCCAACGCTTCGGCAGTACGTGCGATGGTCCCTAAATTCCCCGGATCCTGAATGCCGTCCAGTGCAACTACCAATCTGGAGAGATCGCCCGCTGGGATGTCCCGAAGCGCTGCAGCGGGAGTGCCGGCCACCGCAAGGATCCCCTGGGGAGTATCGGTCGCGGCAAACCGGGACAACTCGGATGCCGTCACGCGCCGCAGCGGAATTCCACGTGCGTTGACCTCGCGTAGCAGCGCCAATGCGCGATGATCGTCCTCAGCAGGGGACACAGCGGCGACTAGCCGAACGGGCAGTTCCGCTTCCAGCAGGTCTTCGATCACCCGCACGCCCTCGGCGAGAAAGGCGCTGTTCCGCTCGCGCTGCTTACGGGTTTGCAGTGCGCGAAGTAGGCGCTCTTCCGCTCTGGAGAGACTATCGTTTCCCTGGTCCAAGTATTGCTCCCATGGCGGTCGGAACCGCCTCTGACACACTGATCGGAGTGATCCTATGCTTAGAATTGACAGCAACTTGCGCCGCTGGGGCGGCGTTCTCGGGCTGTGCGCCGCCAGCACTCTCCCCGCTGGGTGCGCGCAGACGATATCCACCCAACAGGAGGTGCAGCTCGGCGCCCAGTATGCGGCCGAGATCAACCGGCAGCTCCCTATTGTTCAGGACGCGCAGATCAATCGCTACATCAACTCGCTCGGCGACCGGATTGCCGCAGGCGCCGACTCGCGCGGGATCGACTACCGCTTCTTCGTCGTCAACTCGGATCAGGTGAACGCCTTTGCGGTGCCCGGCGGCTACGTGTACGTGAACCGGGGCTTGATCGAACGCACGGCGAACATGTCCGAACTGGCAGGCGTTCTCGGCCACGAGATTGCACACGTCTCCGAGAGGCACGGCGTCGAGCAGATGGCGCGCATGCAGCAGACCCAGCTCGGCGTCAATCTGGCATACGTTCTTCTCGGCCGCCAACCGAGCGGCGTCGAGCAGGCGGGGGTGCAGCTCGGGGCGGGAGCGTTTTTCGCGAAGCACAGCCGGAAAGACGAGAACGAAGCCGACTCGCGCGGGGTACGGTTCGTCACTCAGGCGGGAATCAACCCGCAGGGGATGGTTTCTTTCTTTCAAACCCTGCTGCGCGAGCAGCAGCGGTCCCCTTCCAGCGTAGAGCAGTGGTTCTCGACTCACCCCACTACCCAGGACCGGATCGATCATACGCAACAGGAGGTCTCCGCTGTCCTGGCGAGCCGTGGCACGCGCGGCCTCGCAACCAATTCGAACGACTATTCAGGCTTCAAGAGCCGGGTGAGCCGGTTGCCTGCGGCGCCGCGAAGCTGAGCATCCGTCGCCGGTGGGAGCCAACATCCTGGTGAGCCGCCCGGCTAGCACCGAGCGGGCGCGCGGCATGTGGCGCGCGGTGCGGAGCAGCATCGCATTGATGCTGCTCCCATTGCTCGTTGCGTGCGTCGGCGAAAAGCAGGAGCAGCGGCTCGGGGACGAGATGGCTCGCGAGATCAACACCAGAGTACCGCTGGTGCGGGACCCCGTGCTGAATCTGTACCTGAACCGCCTGGGCACGCGCCTCGCTTCCGTCAGCGAGCGGCCGAAGCTACCATTCCGCTTCTATATCGTCAACTCGCCCGAGATCAACGCTTTCGCCATTCCGGGCGGCCACATTTATGTGACGCGCGGACTGATTCAGGAAACCGAAGATCTGTCGCAGCTCAGTGCCGTTCTCGCGCACGAGATCGGCCACACCGCTGCCCGCCATGGCGCCGAGCAGTTGCAGCGCCAGCTCCGGACCGGCTCGCTGGTCTCCATTCTGTACGATGTCATTCTCGGCCGTGAGCCTACCCTGCTGGACCAGCAGGCGCTGCAGATCGGTACCCGCTATTGGTACGCGCGCCACTCGCGCGAGGACGAGCACGACGCGGACCGGCGCGCCGTGCGCTACCTGCTGAGCGCCGGTGTAGAGCCCACCGGTATCGTTGCCTTTCTCGAGCGGCTCATGCACCAGGAGAGAGAGACCGATGATGCGCTTTCCCGTTGGTTTTCATCGCACCCCGTTACGGGAGACCGCATTGCGGATCTCGAGCGGCGCATAGGCCGAGAAGAACGCAAGGAGCACGCGCCGCTCATCACCAATGTAGATTCGTACGCTGATTTCCTGCGCCGCCTCAAGCGTACGGGCGGCAGCCGCCCCCAATGACGGCGGAAGCAAGCGGCCGACAGCCGCCGGTGGCCCTTTCGATCGCGGGCTCCGATAGCGGCGGCGGCGCCGGCATACAGGCGGATCTGAAGACCTTTCACGCCTTCGGGACCTTCGGTACGACCGCGGTTACGGCGATCACAGCGCAAAACACCCTCGGTGTGCAGGCCGTGCACCCGGTCCCCGTACCGATAGTGCGGCTGCAAATTGAGGCGGTAGTGAACGACCTCGCCCCTGCAGCAGTGAAAACCGGGATGCTCGCAACCGCTGAATTGGTGGCGGCCGTCGCCGACAGCATCCGCCAGCATGCACTTCCGAATTTCGTGCTCGACCCGGTCATGGTCGCCACCAGCGGCGACCGGCTGCTGGATGCGGATGCGGAAGGCACCCTTTTCCGCGAGCTCCTCCCGCTGGCTCTGCTGGTAACCCCCAATCTGGCTGAGGCCGCGCTGCTGACCGGGAGCACCGTCGGAAATGTCGAACAGAT
>JBBSMO010000177.1:0-5655 GCA_038233155.1 Longimicrobiales bacterium | reverse complement strand
CCGCCGATCGTGTCACGGGCCGCGAGCAACGGGATCAGCTCGGCCTCGGCGCCGTCTCCATCCGCCGCGCGGAACGCAATCACGGTGTGGGGGAGATAGCGGGTGCGCAGCACGGCGCGTAGCGCCTCCGTGTCGGCCGAGTCGCGCGCGCCGACGATGGCGACCTCCTGCGGAGTCGCCAGGTAGAATTCGAGCGCGGCGAGCAGGTGCGCGAATGCGGCGGGGATCTCCTCGAGCAGCCGTCCCATCGCTTCGAGCGCCTGCACCGCGACCCGCTGATACCCCGGCTCGCCGACCAGCGCCGCCAACCGCAGCAGCGCCATCACGGCAGCCGAAGACCCCGAGGGCGTCGGGTTGTCATACACGTCGCGCGGGCGGACGACCAGCGTTTCGGCGCCGCTCGGAGTATCGTAAAAGATCCCTTCTTCGGGTACCCAGAAGCGGTCGATCAGGGTATCGGCGAGCGCGCGCGCCTCCCGCACCCAGCGAACATCCCACGTGGCCTCGTACAGCGCGAGCAGCGCATCGATCAGAAGCGCGTGATCCTCGAGAAACGCATCGATCTTGGCGGCGCCATCCTTGTACGTGCGCAGCAGCGTGCCGTGCGGGCGAAGCTCCGCGAGCAGGAACTCCGCGTTTTCGGTCGCAATGCGGCGGTATTCAGTGTTGTCGAGCACACGGCCCGCCTCGGCGAAGGTGTGCAGCATCATCGCGTTCCACGCGGTCAGGGCCTTGTCGTCCCGCCCCGGCCAGACCCGCTCAGCGCGCGCCTGACGCAGCGTTTCACGCCCGCGACGGACGATCTCGCCGAGCCGCTCCGGTGCGACCCCCAGCTCCGCGGCGACCCGCTCGAGCGGCTGCTCGGCGTGCAGGATACTGGTCGGACCGCGGGTTGGCACGTGCGGATCGCCCTGCCAGTTCCCCGCCTCGGTGACGTCGTAGAAGCGGCGGAACAGCGGGCCGTCTTCCGGGCCGAGCAGAGCGTCGATCTGCTCGGGCGTCCAGACGTAGAACCGCCCCTCCTCGCCCTCGCTGTCGGCGTCCTGAGCCGAGTAGAAGCCGCCCTCCGGCGAGCGCATCTCCCGCTGCACGTAGCCGAGCGTCTCTTCGACGACCTGGCGGTACTCTGTCTTGCCCGTCACCTGGAACGCGTGCAGGTAGACGCGGGCGAGCAGCGCGTTGTCGTACAGCATCTTTTCGAAGTGCGGCACCAGCCACTGCGCGTCGACGCTGTAGCGGTGGAAGCCGCCGCCGAGATGGTCGTAGATGCCGCCGCCGGCCATCCGCTGCAGCGTGGTTTCGACCATGCGGAGCGCGGCCGCACCGGCCGGCTCGGAGTTGCTTGCGGCCGGCTCGGAAGCTTGGAGCTCTGCGGAGCCGCCCGCGCGTTTCCACTCCCGCAGCAGAAACTCGAGCACGAGTGGTTGCGGAAACTTAGGCGCGCCGCCGAACCCGCCGTGGCGGGCGTCGAAGCGGGCGGCCAGGGTGCGGCGCACCGCGTCCAGCACGCGAGTGTCCAGCTTCGCCGCCGGCGCGCGGACGGCCATGCTCTGCTCGAGCATACCGTGCAGCTCCGCCGCGCTCCGCTCGACCTCGGGGCGACGCTCGGCATACGCCTGGCTGATGCCGGTCAGCACCTGCCGGAATGAAGGCATCCCGTGTCGCGGCGTCGGCGGGTAGTAGGTGCCGCCATAGAACGGCGCGCCGTCCGGCGTCAGAAACGCCGTCAGCGGCCAGCCGCCATGGCCGGTCATCTGTTGCACCGCCGACATATAGATCGAGTCGATGTCGGGCCGCTCCTCGCGATCGACCTTGATGTTGATGAAGCGCTCGTTCATAATCCGCGCGGTCTCCGGATCCTCGAACGATTCGTGCGCCATTACGTGGCACCAGTGGCACGCGGAGTAGCCGATCGACAGCAGAATCGGCCGGTCTTCCGCGCGCGCCCGATCGAGCGCCTCGGGGCCCCACGGGTACCAATCTACGGGGTTGTCCGCGTGCTGCAGCAGGTATGGGCTGGTTTCGCGGGCGAGGCGGTTCGTTCCGGAGCCGGTGGCGGCTTCCGCATCCCGCGGGTCTGGATTCGACATTCGAGCACTCGAGCAAAGAAGGCAGCGCGCGCGGCGTCGCGGCCGCGCCGGGGTGAAACGAGGACGATGACCGGCAAGGCTCGTACCCGGTCCCCGGATTTGCGTTACGGGCGGCGGGAACAGAACAACGAATCTTTCGCGATCCGATCCGAGGGGAGGCGCGAGTGAGCAGAACGCGGTCGATCGCACCGTGTTGCTGCTCGTGGAGCGAGAGCCGCATCAGAGCCGAAAAACCTGCCGCCGTTTAGCAATCTCTGCACGGATCGATAATTGTGGATCGAACCAGCGGCTGCGACACGAGCGACTAATTCAGCTCGCTCTGCCCCCACGGATCGTAGCGGAAGCGGGGGAGCCCACCGCAAGCTGCATCCCGGTCGGCAGCCGCATCCCCGCGAGTGCGGCAGCTACCCCGGTGCTGGGCTTCGCACCTCCGTACGCTCTGGCGGACGGCGGAGTGGCGCGGTAGCTTTCGCCCTATGCCGAAGCCCCGCGTCTACGTCGAAACCACGATTCCGAGTTTCTACCATGAGCGGCGGACCGAGCCCGAGATGCTGGCCCGCCGCCACTGGACACGCGCTTGGTGGGACCGTGCTGCCGAGAGATACGAGCGCCTCACCAGCGAGGCCGTTCTCGAGGAGCTGAGCGACGGTGAGTACGAAAGCAAGGCAGCATGCCTTGCGCTGCTATCGGATACCCCGCTCGTGGTGATTGGCCCCGAAGTAATCGAAATCGCCGCTACGTATATCCGGCGTCACCTCATGCCCGATAATCCGACGGGCGACGCGCTGCACCTGGCCGTGGCATCGTATCACCAGTGTGAATTTTTGCTTACCTGGAACTGCCAGCACCTTGCCAACGCCAACAAATTCGGACACATTCGGCGGGTGAACAACATGCTTGGGCTGTATGTACCCGCTCTGGTGACCTCCCTGGAACTGTTAGGAGGCAGGGATGAGTTGCAATGACGAGAACCGGACCTATGAGGGCGACGACCCGGTAATCGCTCGGGTACGGGCGGCCCGACGCCGCATTTCGGCGCGCTTCGATCACGATCCTGCCAAGCTCGTAGCCCACTACATGGAGCTTCAGGCGCAGCACCGGGACCGGCTCGTCAGCTACGCCCCCGAACCGCCCCCCGAGGGACAGTCCGCCGCATAACGTTCATCATTTCGGGATCGCCACCCGACGGCTCAGTCCCGCCGCCCGGGAAGAGCTTCGTGTCGCCGAAGCCACGGTCCGCCACCACGGTGACCCGCACGTCTCTGGGAAGGATCGAGGCCAACAGTCCCAGCAGCTCGTCTTCGTGCTCGTTCCTCTGGCTTAGGAGTTCGGAGCGCGTGACCGTTTTCCACACGAGCGGAGTGCTCCGGCCTTGGCGGGTCTGCATCCCGAGCACCCCCATCGACCGATCCGAATCCTCAAACCCGGTTCAACTTGTACTCTCAAGCAGCTTCCGGCACAGATTTGATGTACTGCTGCACGGTCTCGATCGGCCGTCGTCCCACGTTGCGGTAGCCCTGATGAGGGCGTTCGGTGGTGTAGTGGGCGAGCCAGCGGTCCAGATCGGATCGTAGCGCGTCTACGTTCTCGTACGAGGTGGTGCGGAACGCCGAGGCGAAAGACCCGTCCCGCCGATCTGCGGCGGGACGGGCAGGTTCCACACGGGACAGCATGGACGCTCTCGCGCGGCTACTTACGAAACCGCGACTTGAGCTCCTTGGCCGTATGCCACATCATCAACCCCCACAGATATCCCCCAGCCACGCCAACAAAGAGGGCCGCGATCATCAAGCTCATCAAAAACCACAACCAGCGCCCATTCTGCAGGTGATGAAACATGAAGAAGTCTGACACAAGAGTTCCAATCAGGGTACTGGGCATTCCCACCCGCAATACACCCTCGATCCAGATAAAATCTCGCTTGTTTCTGACCAGCCCCTCCCGTTCAGAGGGGCTAACGTGAGCTTCGGGATTCATGTCCATTTTCATCAGCCTGTTGAGAGAACAATCAGGAAACCCGCTTGAATTGCAGGTCGCATCTTCCGAAGGTTACCTCTCCTACGGCACAGCGCGTTCACAAGATGGGTGTCCGCGGGCTACACAAGCACCCTGAACACCCACTCCTTCAGAAGATGGTCAATTGCTCGTTCCGGCAAAACGCGGCCTGTTGAGCGGGGCAGGCAGCGTAGAGCGGCGAAACCTCCAGCACCGATCGCATCCACAGCTATTTTGCCGAATTTCTATTGTCCGCGCTTCTTTAATCCATCTACGTGTTTAATCCATCTACGTGACGCTTCCATTCAGCTAAGCTTGCGCCCCCTTCGTAGCGAAGCGTGAAAAGATGGTCCGGGGATAAACCCATTGCATCGAAGATGACATGGGCAATCCTCGCCGCGTCCTCGGAGCCGTTCACATGCAGCACAAAGAGCAGCCTCTGGACCGGCGGCTCATGCCACGGACGGTCTGTGTAGGGAATCCGATGTTTCGAGAGCGCCTGCTTCACCTTCGGGTACTGCTCGCGAGACCAGGGGGCGTCCGGGAAGAGCAGTTGCAATCTACGCTCTCCGTTCGGCTCAATCGTCTTCGCAATTTGAAGCTCGGTTTCGTATCCCTGGGGCTGCATCACCAGCCGTGTGTCATGCGCACCTTGGGCCAACAGATCCGTAGCGAATTGTGCAAAGCGGTTTCGGGTGATTCCCACTTTTAGCAGAGGACGCGCGAGTCGCCGAAACAGCAAGTAACCGGATGCGAACACAAACACGACCACAACAATCCAAATCATTGGTAACTCCGGATCTCAATTTGCTGTTCCCCAAGGCTGCGATCTGCCTTTCTCGGACCCATACTGTGATTTTACATTCTCCGGGTTGATGAACCGGCGGAGTCACGCGATTCAACAGCCCAACGGCACCTCCGCTCCGACGGTGGCGGAGCGGAGGTGCCGTGTTCTAAGATGATTATTCTTCCTGCATTGGGAAGAGACCTGACGCCCCGACTCCGACAACTTGCCCGTATGCCTGCGCAGGCGTGTACGTTTCAGGCAAGTCCGCCATGAAACCTGACCCATACGCATAACCCTGGCAAAACCCCAGACAGAACTGCCCGGGAGGACTGAACATGGCGGAGTAGAGCGATCCGACCGGGGTGGCTGCGGCCGGTTGATTATCAACCTGGGTACGAGTTTGTGAAAGCATTCGACCGAGCGACAATCCCAAAGTTATCGTCTGCATATCGCTGATGGTACCGCGAGATCTGAATCTCGCAGGTCCGCTCCACGACCCGCCAGCTCCACCGCCCCCGAAAGCACCGCTGCCGCCGAATCCTCCGAAGGCGCTTCCGGTGTAGCCGCGGCTGAGGGAGCCGAAGAATCCCGAGCTGGGGCTGCTCACCGTCGCGGTCAGGCCCGGGCTGGGCTGTCCCCCGCCGCTGGGGCAGGTGTAGGTGGTTTTGCCGTTCGCGTCCGTGGAGGCTTCCATGAGTTCTTGCGGGCAGGTAACCGTTCAGTGGGTGAGCAGCAGCGGAGGGGGGAGCCCGACGCGGTGTGCGGAGATGGCGTGGGTCAGGT
>JBBSMO010000176.1:0-5663 GCA_038233155.1 Longimicrobiales bacterium | reverse complement strand
GGCGCCCGGCTCGGAATGGCCCCGGAGGCGACGGCAGCGGCTGTAACCGACCTCTGCACCGCCGCTGGCGCCGCTGGTATGGTGGGGGGGCAGCTCCTCGATTTGCGCGCGGAGAATTCCGCCGTCTCAGGCGAGGCGCTGGAAGCGATCCACCGCCGGAAAACGGGCGCTCTGCTCGCCGCAGCGCTTCGGTTGGGCGGCCGCGCGGCGGGGGCCAGTTCAGAGCAGCTTGCCGCGCTCGACCACTTCGGGGCCGCAATCGGTCTCGCGTTCCAGATTACCGACGATATTCTAGATGAGACGGCGCCCACTGCCGCGCTCGGGAAGAGGGCGGGCAGAGATGCCGCACTAGGAAAATCTACCTACCCTAAACTGTTCGGCCTCGATACGTCGCGCTCGATGGCGCGCGATTACGTGAGCGGCGCAGTGCAGGCTCTGGAACACGCCGGTCTCGCCTCTCGGGAGTTGACGGGGATAGCCGGTTACGTGCTCGCCCGCCAGCGATAGGCGCTGCCTTGCCAGGGCGGAGAAGCAGCGGCGGCGCGCGTTGGCAGCCAGTTTGCAAGTGCGCGGTGTTGGTGTAGATTCAGGGTGCTGTACCCGCCCCGGCCTCGCAACTTCTTAGGAGCCCCCCGTGTCGCTGCTGGATACGATCAACTCGCCCGAAGACATCCGCTCCTTGGATGCAGACCGGCTTCCGCAGCTTGCCGCCGAGGTCCGAGAGCGCATCGTCGATGTAATCTCTACGCACAAGGGGGCCCATTTCGGCTCGAACCTCGGGACAGTCGAGCTGACCGTGGCGCTGCACCGGGTCTTCAACACGCCTCGCGACCAACTGATCTGGGACGTGGGTCACCAGGCCTACCCGCACAAGATCCTGACTGGCCGCAACGAAGCGTTGCCAAGCATCCGCAAGCGGAGCGGCCTCTCGCCCTTTTTGCGGCGCGACGAGAGCGACTACGACGTGTTTGGGGCGGGGCACGCCGGCACTTCGATTTCCGCGGCGTGCGGGATAGCCGCGGCGCGCGACATCCGCGGGGATGACTTCGAGGTGATTGCAGTGATCGGGGACGGGTCCATGACCTGCGGCATGCCGTTCGAGGCGCTCAACAACGCCGGCGCTACGGACCGCGATATGATCGTGATCCTGAACGACAACCAGATGTCGATCTCGCCGAATGTCGGGGCGATGCATGCATATCTGACTACGGTTCGCACCAATCCGCTCTACAACCGCGTCCGCGACGAAATCAAGAAGCTGGTGCACTCTGCTCCGCGCTTCGGGTCGCTGGGCGAGCTGGTCGAACAGCTCGTCACCCGTGCGGATGATGTGCTCAAGGGGATGTTCGTCCCCGGAATGCTCTTCGAGGAGCTTGGCTTCCGCTACGTCGGGCCGGTAGACGGCCACAACGTCGAGCAGCTCGTCAGCACCCTCGAGGACGTGCGCGAAATGAATGGCCCCCGCCTAGTGCATGTGGTCACCACCAAAGGGAAAGGCTTCGCCCTTGGTGAGGCCGATCCGGTCAAGTGGCACGCCAACTCGGGTCCGTTCGATCGGGATACCGGCGCATCGCTGAAGGAGGGTGCCGGTGCGCTTCCGCGATATCAGAAGGTGTTCGGCCAAGCGCTCGCCGACCTTGCCGATGAAGACCCGGCTGTGGTGGCGATCACGGCGGCGATGTCTACCGGTACCAGCACCGACATCTTCCAGGCGCGCCACCCGGAGCGCTTCTTCGATGTCGGCATTGCCGAAGGTCACGGAGTGACCTTTGCCGCCGGTCTCGCCACCCAGGGCATCAAACCCGTGGTGGCGATCTATTCGACCTTTCTCCAGCGTGCCTACGACTCGATCGTGCACGACGTGGCGCTGCAGAAGTTGCCCGTGATCTTTTGCATGGACCGCGCGGGTGTGGCGGGAGAGGACGGCCCCACCCATCACGGCTGGCTGGACATTGCGTATCTGCTCCCCGTGCAGGGAATGACCATCACCGCGCCAAAAGACGGTGACGAGCTGATCGGCCTGCTGCGAACCGCCCTGAACTGGACCGGCGGGCCCTTCTCGATCCGCTACCCGCGCGACTCGGTTCCGGCGGAGGTCAGTCCGGTTGCAACCATTCCACAGGTGCCGTACGGCACCTGGGAGCTGCTGCGCGAGGGCGAAGGGATCGCGCTGCTCGCGACGGGCACGACCGTCGGCATGAGCGCCGAGGCGGCACGCCTGCTCGAGCAGGACGGGATCAATGCAACAGTCGTCAATTGCCGCTTTATCAAGCCGCTGGACGAAGCTATGCTCGAGCGTCTTTTCCCCGCGCACTCCCATGTGCTGACGGTCGAGGAGGGTACGCTTGCGGGCGGGTTCGGCGCCTTTGCCCGCGCCGCCATCGGCGAGCGATGGCCGGAGGTCAGCTCGGCGTCCCACGGTTTGCCGGACGAGGTCGTGCCGCACGGGGAGCGCGCCGGGCTGCTCGAGGAATTGAATCTCACGCCGGCTTCGATCGCGGACCGGGTCCGCGCGCTGCTGGGGCAGGGCCTGCGCCCGGCGCTGCGCGAAACGGGGTGAGCGCTGCCGCGGGGGCGGAGTTTACACCGCCCCGGCTCGCTGGTGTCGCCGGCCACGCAGGATACCCGGAGCTCGAGCAGACCATCGGGCGGCTCGAAGGTCTCGCGGCGGACCACGGGATCGAGCTGCTCTTCGAAGATGCTTTGCACCCCCTGGCGCACCGTTCCGGCACTCTGCGGGACGAGGATCTGGCGAGGATCGATCTTCTGATCACGTTGGGAGGTGACGGGACACTGCTGCGCGGAGCCCGCATGGTCGCTCCGCTGGGCGTGCCGGTGCTCGGCATCAACCTCGGTCACCTAGGCTTTCTTACCGCCGCGGCGCCGGACGAGCTCGGCGCCGCCTTCAGCGCCCTCCGCCGCGGTGAGGCGCAGCTCGACCGCCGGATGGTGCTGCGGGCGACCGCCGAGGGACCGGGGGGCGAGCCGCGCGGGGAGTTCCTCGCCCTGAACGATGCCGTCCTCCATAAAGGCGGGTTTGCGCGGGTGATTCGCCTCGCTGTATTCGCTGGCGAAGACGAGGTGGCGACGTACCGGGCCGACGGCATCATCCTTTCCACCCCCACGGGCTCGACCGCCTACTCGCTATCGGCCGGCGGCCCGATTGTCTCACCGTCCATCGACTGCATTATCGCTACCCCTATCTGCCCTCACACGCTGGCAGTCCGGCCGCTGATCCTGCCACCCGCAGAGCGCGTGGTCGTCGAAGTGCTCTCGCCATCCGAGGAGCTCGTCCTCACCATTGACGGCCAAGACGGCGCCGCGCTCGCTCCCGGAGATCGCCTGGTAGTGTGTCGCGCCGCCCCCTGCCTCGCGTTGGTCCGCTTCTCGGGTCAGACCTTTTTCTCGACGCTTCGCCGCAAGCTCCGGTGGGGCGGCGAGGTAGACCCCGAGCGGGTTTGAGGAGCACCCCGGACTGCAGCTACATTCGACTAAACAGCACGGCGAGCACGATGGCGAGCAGCACGAAGTAGAGCGCGGCGGTGATTACCGGCGCGCCAGGCTGCGCCGGACACCTACATCTCCTCGCGCCGTATTCCGGCGCTCGGGTGGTGCGTTGCCGCCGGCGCTTCCGCACGTGCGGCAATCAGGTAAATGCTCGCGGCGAGAGCAGTGAAGATGAGCAGCGAGACGAGCGGCCCCGCGGCTCCTAGCCACCCGGGTCCGACATGCACAGCCTCGACCGCTGCGGGCGCGAAGGCGACCGGGATGGCAATCAGCACACCGAGCAGCGCGGCGCCGGCAATCAACCCGCTCGAGAACAACACGCCCGCCTCACGTTTCTCCTGTAGCTCCTCGCCGCGCCACCGCCGCTCGATGACCCACCGGACGAACCCGCCCGCCATGATGGGTGTGGTGAGCGAGAGCGGCAGGTAGAGGCCGACGGCGAAAGGAAGCGAGGGGACTCCCAGCATCTCGACCACCACGGCGATGGCGGCGCCGACGAAGACGAGGCCCCACGGCAGCGACTGCGAGAGCACTCCGTCAATGACAGTCGCCATCAATGTGGCCTGCGGAGCCGCGAGTTCGGCCGAGCCGATGCCGTACGAGGTGTGCAGCAGCTTGAGCACGAATGCCATCGAGACCGCTGCGAACGGCACCCCGATCAACTCGCCGATCTGCTGGCGCCACGGAGTAGCGCCGACGAGAAAGCCGGTTTTGAGGTCCTGCGAGGTATCCCCCGCCATCGCCGCAGCGATGCAAACTACGGCGCCGACCAGCAACACCGCTACGCGGGCTGTTCCCGCCGTGTTGCCGAGCGAAACGAAAATCAGGGAGGTGACGAGCAGTGCGGCGATCGTCATTCCCGAAACCGGATTGGACGACGACCCGATCAGGCCTACGATGCGGGCGGAAACGGTGACGAAGAAGAAGGAGAAAACCACCATCAGCACAGCCCCGAGCAGCGACACCTCTATGAAAGGTGTGAGCCAGAGGATCAGCGCCACGGCCCCCGCGGCGGCCAAGACACCCCCCAGCGGCAGATCCCGGTCGGTGCGGCGTGTCGCAGTCTTGCCAGCGCCCACTTCGCGCAGCCCGACCGACAAGCTCTCCCAGATCAGCGGCAACGCCTTCAACAGGGTGATGATGCCACCCGCGGCGACGGCGCCCGCACCGATGTAGCGGACGTAGCGCGTCCAGATCGTGCCCGCATCCATCTCCCGGATCAGCGCAACCTGCTCAGGGAAGACCGGAGTGACGAGGCCGTCGCCGAACAGGTCGATCAATGGGATCAGACCGAACCATGCGGTGAGGCCGCCGGCCAGCATCACCGCGGCGATTTTCGGCCCGATGATGAAGCCCACGCCGAGCAGCTCCGGCGTCAGGTCGCCGCTTACCACTACCTTGCGAAGGCCGGGTGCCTCGCTGCGGCCGAACAGGTGCGTTTCCGGCGAACTCTGCCAGAGCGCTACCGCCGAACCGTTGACCAGGAACTGGTAGAGCGCGCCGAGCCCCAAGCCGCCGAACACCAGCTTCGCCTTGCTCCCGCCAGCCTCGCCCGCTACCTGCACCTCTGCGCAGGCCGTGCCTTCCGGGAAGGGCAGATTGCCGTGCTCGCGCGAGACAAGGAAGCGGCGCAGCGGGATCATGAAGAGCACGCCGAGCGTGGCCCCGAGGAAGGCGACTGTGGCCAGCACGTACCACTCGGCATCCAGCCCCCACACGTATAGCGCCGGCAGCGTGAAGATGACACCCGCAGCTAGGGACTCGCCTGCCGAGCCGATCGTCTGCACGATGTTGGTTTCGAGGATGGTCCCCGTCCGTAGCATGCGGAAGATCGCTATGGACATCACCGCCGCCGGAATCGACGCGCTCACAGTGAGCCCAACCCGCAGCCCCAAGTAGGCGTTGGCCGCTCCGAACACCACCCCGAGTATGATGCCGATGACCACGGCCTTAACGGTCAGCTCCGGCAGCCCGGCCTCGGGTGGGATATAGGGCGGGTACTGGTCGCCCGGGATGGTTTCGTACGCCTCGGGCGGGAGGCCGCGGGGACGGGGCTTCACAGCGACGGCGGAGTCTTCAGCAGGCGATGCGGTACCCGCCATGAGTGCTCTTGGAAGGGGGTTGGTGAGCAGCGGACGCGGCCAGCGTACGAGGAG
>JBBSMO010000175.1:0-5665 GCA_038233155.1 Longimicrobiales bacterium | reverse complement strand
GCGATCGGCGCGATGCTCGATCCGTCGCTGCCGCTGGATGAAGGAGATCGCATCGTCTCCATTCAGAACGCCGATCTGACGGACCCCGGCGATGCCATGCTGCAGTCGGCGCACGATTTCGTTGCCTGGCGCAATGAGCTGAAATCGATTCGCGACCTTTCCGCATTCCGCAACGAGACGCGCAACCTCATCGTCGAAGGCCAAGGCGCCGACCTGGTCGATGTGGCGCAGATGACTGCGTCGGGCTTCCGGGTGGCACGGGTCGCTCCGGTCCTCGGTCGGCCCATTCTCGAGGCCGACGAGCAGGAAGGCGCGCCGCCCGTCGTGGTGATTGGCTACGAGGAGTGGCAGAACCGTTTTGACGCCGACCCTGCGATTCTGGGGCGTACCGTCCGGCTGGGCAGCACGCTGCACACGGTGGTCGGTGTGATGCCGGCGGATTACCGGTTTCCGAGGCATCACCGCTTCTGGATCCCGCTGAGTCTGAATGTAAATGCGTACGACCGCGGCGACGGTCCGGTCATCCGCATGTTCGGCCGGCTTGCCGATGGTGTTTCGCTGGAGCAGGCGCAGGCGGAGCTGAGCTCGATCGGGCAGCGCAGCGCCGAGGCGTACCCGCAGACCCACGAGCGTCTGCGGCCGAAGGTTTCGCCGTATACGCACCCCTTCATGAACATCGAGAGTTCCGCGCAGGTGGCCTTTTTCCGCACCCTGCAGGTGGCGATCGCGCTGCTGCTGGTCGTGGTGGCGCTGAACGTAGCGGTGCTGGTGTATGCCCGGACCGCGTCGCGCGCGGGTGAGATCGCCGTACGCAGCGCGCTCGGTGCGAGTCGGAAGCGCGTCATCACGCAGCTGTTCGCCGAAGCGTTCGTGTTGTCGTCGATTTCGGCGGTCATCGGTCTTTCACTCGCAGCCGCGGGACTGGGCATCTTCCAGGCCTTCCATGATAGCCCGACCGGCGACTACGAGATGCCGTTCTGGGTCGACTTCGGCCTCACGCCCGGCGTCATCATGTTCGTTGCCGGGCTGGCGATTCTCGCGGGGCTGATCATTGGTGTGCTGCCGGGGCTGAAGGTCACCGCTCGCATGCAGGCCGGGCTGCAGCAGCTCACTTCGCGCGGTACCGGCAAGCAGCTCGGCCGCACCTGGACTGCACTCATCGTCCTCCAGGTCGGCATCGCGGTCGCGATTCTGCCCTTTGCGGTGTACGTGGCCGGTCAGTCCATCATGGTCGCCAGCGGCGAGTCGCAATATCCGGCCGAGCAGATCCTGCGCGGGGATCTCACGATGCGTCTCGAGCTCGGACCTTCAGCGATTGTGAACGATGAGGCCGTGGACGAGCTCCATGCCCGGTTCGTCGACCGCACGGCCGAGCTTCTCCGCCGCATTGAAGCCGAACCCGGCATTGCGGGCGCGGGCGTTTCCACGTCTGTCCCCGGGGAGGGGCCGTGGAATCCAATCGAAGTCGAGGGCGGGTCAGCGCAGAGCGGGACTGCGTCCGCGCAGAACGCCCCGGACGCAACCACGAACACCGTCACACCGAACCTCTTCGCGGTCCTCGGCGTGCCGATTGTGGCCGGACGTGCGTTCGTCGAAGCCGATGCGGTTGAAGGCTCCACGGCCGCCATCGTCGACCGCGTGTTTGCCGAGCAGATCCTCGGCGGTGGCGCCGTACTCGGCCGCCGGATCCGCATGGCCGACACCGCCAGTTCTGGCGAAGAACCCAAACCGGGCCCGTGGCTCGAGATCGTCGGTGTCGTCCCCGACTTCGCCGTCAATGACTCCTGGGCCCCGTCCGACCCGAAGCTGTACCTGCCGCTGTCGCTCAAGGAGCCGCGCGGCTACCTGACACTCGCGGTCCGCACCGGGGGCAGCTCGTCGCTGGCTTTTGCACGCCGGCTCACCGACATCGCAGCAGCGGTCGATCCGACCCTGCAGCTCGACCGCGTCAACACAGCGGCCGATTTCGATCGGTCGGCTCGCCAGCTTCTGCTGTTCGTGGCTTCCGGCGTCGCAGCGGTCACGTTCAGTGTCCTGCTGCTCTCCGCAACCGGCATCTATGCGATGATGTCGTTCACGGTCGTCAGCCGCCGCCGCGAGATCGGCATTCGCACCGCGCTCGGTGCCGACCGTCGACGCGTACTGGCCGGCGTGTTCGCACGCGCAAGCGCACAGCTCGGCGCCGGTGTGCTCGCCGGGCTCATCCTCGCCGCGGCAGTGAACCAGGTCACCGGCGGCAGCCAGTTCGGAAACAACAGCCTGCTGCTTTTCCCTGCAGTTGCCCTGGTGATGATCGGTATAGGCCTGCTGTCCGCACTCGGTCCCGCGCGCCGCGCGCTGGACGTGCAGCCGACCGAGGCTCTGCGCAGCGAGTAGATACGCAGAAACGGCTTACGTTTGACGGTTCGTAGGACGGATCGGTTTACGGTGACGCCAGTACGATTCAGAACATCATCAAGGGAGCTGGCAGATGAATACGACGAAGGCACTCTTCGCGGGCGCGACGGTGGTGACCTCCGCGCTGCTCTGGGCGGCCTGCACGCACGGCGCGCAGCTCGCCCCCGGCGAGACGACGATCGATCGCGACGACATCGCGGGGGTGGTGACGGGGGCGAGCGGCGCCGAGGCGGGGGTGTGGGTGATCGCCGAGACCTCTTACCTCCCGACGAAGTTCGCCAAGATCGTGGTGACCGACGACCAGGGGCGGTACCTCCTCCCCGACCACCAGCAGGCGAGCTACGAGGTCTGGGTGCGCGGGTACGGGCTGGTCGACGCCCCGAGACAGCCCCATATCTTTCAGAAAGATCAGGCATGAACAGAATCTACCACAGGAAACTGGCGGGAGACAGGCGGAATTTACTGCTGTTTATCACTGCACTTGCTGCCGTATCATCTGGCTGTCGCGCACACCGTACGGGTCTACAGGGCGAAGAGAATGGTGGCAACGCCGTTCGGGAGGGGCTAGTCGAGTCGAGCGGTGCAGAGATCTACTACAAGGTGATAGGGTCGGGTGAGCCGATCGTGGTCGTCCACGGCGGTCCAGCGCTGGAGCACACGTACCTCCTGCCCGGAATGGCGGAGCTTGCGGATAGGTACACCCTCGTCTTCTATGACCAGCGTGGAAGCGGAGGGTCACAGGCTCCTTTGGATTCGGCCTCGATCACGTTGGAGAACTTCCTCTCCGATCTCGATGAGGTGCGTGAAGCTCAGGGGATCGAGCGGATGAATCTACTGGGCCACTCGTGGGGCGCGCTCCTAGCGATGCTTTACGCCAGCCGCTTTCCGCACCGGGTCGGGTCGCTCATTCTCATGAGCACGATGGAGCCAGGTGGGCGCTACCACGCGGAGACGGGGGAGAGGCAGCGTCGGCGGCAAACGGCGAATGACTCCAGCGCGATCGCTACGCTGATCCGCTCCGAGGCTTTTCGGAACCGGGAACCCGAGGCGGTGAATCGGCTCTACCAGCTCTCGTTCCGGTCGAGCTTTGCAGATCCGAAGAATGCGGAGGAACTGGTGATCGACTTTGGCGAGCGCACGGCAAAGGCCGCAGGAACGCTGCCCGCGCTCTTGCTAGGGCCAATTCACCCGTTCGACTTTTGGGATGAAATTCGGGACATCAGCGCTCCAACCCTGATCATTCACGGAGCCGAGGACCCGATCCCGGCGGAGATGGCACGCGAGCTCCAGGCTCGCATTGGAAACTCGCGGCTGGTGATCGTAGAAAGCGCGGGCCACTTTCCCTACGTCGAAGCGCCGCAGCAGACCTGCGCCGCCATCCGGCACTTCATTGCCGATCACGTCTCATTGCCGGTTACTACACAGGCGACGAGGGGCGTAATTCCATGCACCTAGACCGTT
This sequence comes from Longimicrobiales bacterium, assembly GCA_038233155.1. Classification (GTDB taxonomy): domain Bacteria; phylum Gemmatimonadota; class Gemmatimonadetes; order Longimicrobiales; family Longimicrobiaceae; genus JBBSMO01. Next base: position 1,807 of record JBBSMO010000175.1, on the reverse strand, counting down.
TCTGATCTCGCTCGGCAAAAAAAAAGCATTTCACGATGATTCGCATTCGCGTCGCCACCGACCTCGATATCCTCGCCATGCATCGGGTCCGCACCAGCGTGCGGGAGAATCGCCTCGCCGATCCCACGCGCGTCAAGCCGCGCGACTACTTGCCTTTTTTGCAGGAGCAGGGGCGCGGGTGGGTGGCTGAGGCGGAGGACGGCACCATCCTGGGCTTCGCCGTTGCCGACCTCGGCCGCGCCAACGTGTGGGCCTTGTTCGTGGACCCGAGCAGGAGGGGCGGGGGATCGGCCGACGGCTACACGAGGTGATGATGGACTGGATCTTCGGCGCCGGCGTAACTGTGGCCTGGCTGGGTACAGAGGCCGGGACACGGGCCGCTTCCTTCTACGCGTTGGCTGGGTGGTCCCTGCGCGGCACGGACCAGACCGGGGAGATCCGGTACGAGATGACCCGGGCGGCTTGGCGGGGAAGGGCGGTGGGACGCTGAACGGCCCCACTGCCACCGGGCAGCACTGTCCGGAGGGGTGGACCTTCTACGCCGAGCCCCTCCCGCAGCTCGGCAACGTCACCAGCCCGGGGAGCGGGGAAGGGAGCTACTACACCTGGGTGGACCAGTTCAACACGCTCGGCCTCGGCGAGAACGTCCCGATCAACACCGGGAACCAGTCCGAGGGGCTCCTCATTGCGATGATCGCGGCAACCGCCAGCGCGACGAAGATGGCGAAGTACACGACCAACATCACCACGATCCACAGCTTGAAGCCACGCACCAGCAGATTGCGCGCTGTTTGCTTGAAGCGCCTCCACGAGGAGACCACATTGCGCCGGATGAAAGACGGGTCGAACTCGTAAAGCAGATCGCCCTGATCCCCCACCGACAGATGCCCGCGGCGGCTTTCGAGCAGCTCCCGCAGCGACGTTTCCGCCACGCTCCGCTCGAGCCCGGTCGCGCCCATCACATCGCCGAGCGTAGCCCGCCCGCCCCTACCTACGGCGACGGGGACCGTCCGGTTTCGGGATCGCTGCATCCCACCACCGAACACCATCCGGCCGGCATGCAATCGCCAGCTGCCGGGTAACCTGCTGCGCCGCAAGGAGTTGACGGGTTTCGGCCAGATGGCATACTCCTTCCCTTTCAGACGTGGAGAAACTCCGCGCGGCTGCCCACCACCAGCCGCCCTGCACAACGCCCAGAGGCAGGTCATGGAAGCGCTTCTCCAGGACATCCGCTACGCTGTACGGCGACTCGCAAAGAGCCCCGGCTTCGCGCTGGTCGCGATCCTCACCCTCGCGCTGGGAATCGGGGCGAACACCGCCATCTTCAGCGTGGTCAACGCAGTGCTGCTGCGCTCCCTCCCCTTCGCGGAGCCCGACCGGCTGGTGATGCTCTATACCGCGTATCCGCAGGACGAGACCCGGTACCCGCTTTCCCCGCCCGACTTCATGAGCTACCACGATGACGCGCGGAGCTTTGCGGACGTAGTGGCGGTGAATGACAGCCGACAGACGCTCACCGACGAGGGAGAGCCGAGGCGGGTGGATGTGGGGGTGGTGAGCGCGGACTTTTTCGAGCTGATGGGTGCGCAACCCATTCTGGGGCGCACCTTTCGCGCGGAGGAGAACGAGCCGGGACGGAACACGGTGGCGGTGCTGACGCACGCCTACTGGCAGCAGCAGTTCGGTGCGGATCCGGGCGTGATGGGAAATGCCGTCACGCTGAATGGCGTGCAGCGGGAGGTGGTGGGGGTGCTCCCCCCCGAGTTCGATTTTCCCGGCGACCGCCAGATCTACTATCCGCTCGAGT
>JBBSMO010000174.1:0-5686 GCA_038233155.1 Longimicrobiales bacterium | reverse complement strand
GGGAAGAGCACCCCCGCGAAACCGATCAGCAGGATAGGGATCAGGAACAACTGAAAGGATGGAAAGAGCACCACCGTGCGGCGGATGGTTTCGTCGTCGCGGGCGGTGAACGCCTTCATGAACAGGTGCGGCCACATCGAAAGGCCGATCGCGCTCACTATAATGGAAGACGAGTAGCCCCCCTTGGTCCACGGGTTGCCGGCCGCATCCAGCCCCGGTGCCTGCAGAAGCTCGGGGCGCGCCGCCGCGATTTCGCTGAACATCGCCCCGATCCCGCCGTACAGGCGATAGGGCAGGTAGAGGCCGAGAATCCAGGCGATGACGATCATGAAGACGCCCTGTACTACGTTGGTCCAGCCGACGGCGTTCGCGCCCCCGAGCAGCACATACAGGATCACGACGCCGTAGGCGAGCGCGGCACCGAGCCAAAAGGGCACATGGCCATCGGTTACCGCATTGAACACGATCCCCGCGCCGGACATCTGCAGGGTAATATAGGGGACGAAGGCGAGGAGCGAGACGGTCGCCAGCAGCGCCGAAAGGAGACGGCTCGGGAAGCGGCCGGTGACCATCTGCGCCTGGGTCACGTACCCGAAGCGGCGCCCGAGCCGCGCGGCGCGCGGCCCGACGAAGTACCACGGCGCCATGCCGACAACGCCGTAGCCGAGAATGTAGAAAGCGGCCGCTCCGCGGCTGAATGCCCAGCCGGGGCCCCCGAGAAAGGCGAAGGCGCTGAAAACGGTTGCACCGACGATGAAGTACATCACCACCAGCCCAAAGCCCCGGTCCGCGGCGACAAAGCCTTGCACTCCGCCGGTCGAGCGGCGGCCGGAAATCAGCCCCACGCCGAGGACGAAGGCGAGGTAGGCTGCCGTGATGGCGGTGACTACGTGCCAGCTTTCCACGCTACGATTGGCGCCGGTCGCGTGCGTACGTAGCGATCAGCGCGCCCCAGCCGAGGACAACCCAGAGAATCACCCAGGCGAAGGAGAAGGGCAGGCCGAGCACCCGCGGCTCGATGCCGCCGAACCAGCCGTATACCGGAAAGGTGAGCGCCAGCAGGTACAGCAGAAAAAAGAATGCGAGGGCGCGGGGGCTCATGTGCGGGTCCGGGACAACAAAAGATGGCAGGTGTCTGCAGTGGGGGAAGGAGCGACGGTTGTAGCCGCCCGGCGCCGCCTTCGGGTCCGCTCTCCTTCAGCTCCGCTCACAGTGGCCGGCGGGCAGACCGCACCTGCGCCACGACTCCTCACCGCCCGAAGGAAAGGCCAATCACTAGGCCCGCCGCCAGCGCGATCAGCACCAGCAGAAGCAGTGCAGCCCGCTGCCGTGATAGTGACGGCGCGGCTTCCCAGCGACGCGGTTCAGGACCGTCCTTCATCGCCCCGAGAACTCTGCAGGGCGCTTTTCGAGAAAGGCCGCAACTCCTTCGCGCTTGTCGTCGCTGGCGAAGCAGGCGAGAAAAAGTTCGCGCTCGTGTGCCAGCCCGCCGGAAAGGGGCAACTCGAACGCTGCGCGCACCGCCGCCTTGGCGGCGGCGAGGGCGACCGGTGATTTCGCCGCCATGCCTTTGGCAAGCTCGATAGTCCGCTGGCGCAGCTCGCCGGCGGGCACGACCTGATCCACCAACCCGATGGCGGCGGCTTCGGTTGCGTCGATCAACGTGCCGGACAGAATGAGGCGAAGCGCTTGGCCGTACCCGACAAGGCGCGGCAGCCGCTGGGTACCCCCGCCGCCAGGAATGATCGCGAGATTGACCTCCGGCTGCCCCAGGCGGGCACCATCCGCCGCGATGCGGATGTCGCACGCCAGCGCTAGCTCGCACCCCCCGCCCAGCGCGTAGCCGTTGATCATCGCGACCGTCGGCTTCGGGCAGTTCCACACCGCTTGGAAGATGCTCTCGCCGCTCATCGCCTGTCGTTGTTCGGCGACGCTGCGGTCGGCGAACTCGCCGATGTCGGCCCCCGCCACAAAGGCGCGGTCGCCAGCGCCGGTGATCACGATGACGCGTGCTTCCGCATCTTCCGACAGGGTTGCGACCGCCCCGGCCAGCTCTCGGCGGACAGTGGCGTTCAGGGCGTTGCGGCTCTCCGGCCGGTCGATGGTGACGACAGCGATACAGTCCGAGACCTCGACCTGGAGCGACTCGTAGCTCATGGCTGATCCCACTCGTAGAAACCTTCGCCCGTTTTCTTCCCCAGCTTCCTCTCTGCAACGAGCTGCCGCAGAATTGCCGGGGGCTGGTACTGCTCGCCGCCAAGCTGCTCGTGCAGATATTCGGCGATGCCGAGCCGAACATCTAGCCCGACGAGGTCGGTGAGCTCGAGCGGGCCCATCGGGTGATTGTAGCCGAGCTCCATGGCGGTGTCGATATCCGCCGCGGTGGCGACGCCGCTTTCGAGCATTCGCATGGCTTCCAGCCCAAGCACGACCCCCAGGCGCGAAGAAGCGAAACCCGGCGTGTCGGTCACGACAATCGCGGTCTTCCCGATGCGTTCCGCGAAGGCAAGCGCTGCCTGCACCGTCTCATCAGCAGTCTCGGCGCCGCGCACCACCTCGAGCAGCCGCATGATGTGAACCGGGTTGAAGAAGTGCAGCCCGATCACGCGCCCCGGCGCGGGGACTGCCTTGGCGATTTCGCTGATGCTCAGCGACGAGGTGTTGCTCGCGAGGATGGCACCGGAACCCGCGGCGCCAGCGAACTCGGTGAAGAGCTCGCGCTTGAGCTCCAGCCGCTCGGGTGCTGCCTCGATCACCAGATCCGCGCCGGCGACAGCCTTTTCAAGGGAACCCGCGGCGACGAGATTGCGCAAGGTGGTCGCGCGCGCCTCCTCGGGCACTTTGCCCCGCTGCACACCTTTGTCGAGGTTCGCGCGCACGCGCTCGAAAGCGGCTTTGAGCTGCGCGGAATCAGGGTCGAAGAGGCGCACCGTATGGCCGGCAGTGGCAGCGACTTGGGCAATGCCGTGCCCCATGGTTCCAGCCCCAACAACTGCGACGGTAGTGATCAATGCCGATGGAATGCGTGTGGTGAGCCCGCTCAAACGCCGCGGAAAACAGCGGCTCGCTTTTCGACGAACGCGGCGACGCCCTCGCGCACATCCGCGGAGGCGAAGCAGCGCATTTGCGCGGCGGTCTCGCGTGCGAGCGCCGCCTCGAGTTCCGACGCTTCGCCGGCGCTCAGCGACTGCTTTGCCGCGCTGAGTGCCAGCGGTGCAGCGCGCGCCATACGGCCGAGGTAATCTGCCGAAGCTGTTTGAAAGCCGCCGTTTTCCAGCAGCACGTCGAGCAGCCCGATGTTCGCTGCCTCTGCCGCGGGAACCAACCGGCCGGAAAAGATCAGCTCGGCAGCGCGCCCGCGCCCCGCCAGGCGGGGCAGAAAAAAGGTGGCGCCCCAATCGGGGTGCAAGCCGATGCGGTTGAAGGTCGCCCCGAGCGACGCCGCCGCAGCTGCGATGCGCAGGTCGCAGGCGAAGGCCAGCGATGCTCCCGCGCCGGCCGCGACGCCGTTCAGACAGGCGACCACCGGCTGCGGCGCTGCGCGGATCTCGCGCACCACAGCGGCGCCTGCCTCGACCGCCCGGCGGAAGCCTGCCGAGTCGTCGCGCTCGAGCATCTCCGCCATGGTGGCGACATCCGCGCCCGCACAGAACGCTCGCCCGGCGCCAGTAATGGCGATGACGCGCACCTCGGAATCGGCCGCTGCGCGGGCGATCTCGGAGCGCAACTGTTCCCGCATATCGCCGGCGAAGGCGTTCAGGCGCTCGGGGCGATCCAGAATAATCCAGGCGACGCCATCCGCGCGCCGATTCGAAATGCGCCCGCCAACGGCGCCCGCCGTGCTCAGGGCGCCCCGGCCAGCTCTACGATGGTCGCGATGCCCTGACCGACGCCGATGCACATGGTGGCGAGCCCGTAGCGCACCCCGCGCCGCCGCATCTCGTGTACCAGTGTGGTCAAGATCCGCGCACCCGAGGAGCCGAGAGGGTGGCCGAGTGCGACCGCGCCGCCAGACACATTGACGATATCCGGGTCCAGCCCGAGTTCGCGGATGCAGGCGACGGACTGCGCGGCAAAGGCCTCGTTCAACTCGACGAGGCCTAGGTCACCGATTTCCAGTCCGGCGCGGCGTAGCGCCAGCCGCGTTGCCGGGACAGGGCCGATCCCCATCTTGTGCGGTTCTACGCCGGCCACCGCGCTGGCGACCAGCCGCGCCATCGGCTGCAGCCCGAGGTGCTCCGCCGCGCCGGCAGAGGCGATCAACAGCGCGGAGGCACCGTCGTTCAGCCCGCTTGCATTGCCGGCCGTCACCGTCCCGCCGCTCTTGCGGAAGGCGGGGCGCAAGGCGCCCAACGTTTCGGTCGTGGTCTCCGGCCGGGGGTGCTCGTCTTCCGTTACCTGCACGGGCGGGCCTTTCCGGCGCGGCACGGCGACGGGAACGATCTCATCCTGGAAGTGGCCTGCGGCGAGGGCTCCAGCGCTGCGCTGCTGGCTCTCGAGCGCAAACTGGTCCTGATCGTGGCGGCTGACGGAATACAGCTCCGCGACGATTTCCGCCGTTTCGCCGAGCCCCACCGTCCATTCCGCGGGCATCTTCGGGTTCACGAACCGCCAGCCGAGCAACGAATCGGCCATCTCGGGAACTCCGCGCGGGAAGGCGCGCTCCGGCTTCAGAGTGACCCACGGCGCGCGGGACATGCTCTCGACGCCGCCCGCGATGAACAGCTCCCCCTCGCCGGCCGCTATCGCGTGCCCCGCCGAAACCACCGCCTGCAGGCCCGAGCCGCACAGCCGGTTCACCGTCTGCCCCGGCACCGTCACCGGGAGGCCCGCCAGCAGCGCCGCCATGCGCCCCACATTGCGGTTGTCTTCGCCCGCCTGATTGGCGCACCCGAAGATCACATCGTCTACATGCGCGGGGTCGATCCCCGTCCGCTCGACGATCGCGCGCACTACGGTTGCGGCCAGGTCGTCCGGCCGCACCGTAGCCAGCGCCCCGCCATGCCGCCCGACGGGAGTGCGGCACGCATCGATGATCAATGCGTCAGGCACAGGTCAGAACCGAAGAACATCGATGCCGAAAAAATAGAAGATCGATCCAGGCCCGACCCTGCGGCCGCAACCATTTCGAAACCCGCAATCCGCATTCATGCAAGGCTGACCCAGACACTCTTGACCTGCGTGTACAGGTCGAGTGCGTTGCGGCCCAACTCGCGGCCATAGCCGGACTGCTTGTAGCCGCCGAAAGGCGAGGCCGTGTCGAGGTTGTGGTAGGTGTTGATCCACACCGTGCCGGCTTGCAGTGCGTGGGCAACGCGGTGGGCCGTCCCCACATCTCGCGTCCACACCGCGGCCGCCAGCCCGTACTCGGTGTCGTTGGCGAGTTGGATCGCCTCTTCTACATCGCTGAAGGTGGTTACCGCCAGGACGGGTCCGAAGATCTCTTCCCGGGCGATGCGCATCTCCGGCGTCACCGAGCGGAAGATGGTCGGCTCGAGGAAGAAGCCGTTGCCGTTGCCGACGCTGGCGCGTTCGCCGCCATAGAACAGATCGGCGCCTTCCGCTTTGCCGATCTCGATGTACTCGGTGACGCGGTCGAGCTGCTCGCGCGAAACCAGCGGCCCGAGGCGGGTCTTGGGGTCGAGCGGGTCGCCGGGCGGCATCCGTTTGGCGCGCTCGCGCAGTT
>JBBSMO010000173.1:0-5690 GCA_038233155.1 Longimicrobiales bacterium | reverse complement strand
GTCACGGAAGAGCAGGTCGTCGAGGCGGATCTGCGTCGGGAGCGCATCGAGATCGACCGCGATGGCGACGTCGAGGTACGCGAAGGTTGACCGCGACAGACCCGTCACTCCGGAACAACCCTTACCCCTCGCCGCTCCGTCCGACGGGCGCTGCGGCGGGGGCGATTACCCGATGACCTGATCCGCCGCGCGGCGGTGTGCGGTGCACGGGGGTGGTTCGCCGACACATACGCGCTGACCGGAACGGAAGCAAAGCTCCGTCCCCACCTTGCGCCCGGTCGGCCGGTAGAGGATTCTCCCGTATTCCCATCGCCTTTCTCTCGTTCTCCGGCACGATGAACTGGGACTGGATCACCGCGACGTGGCCTGCCCTGCTGGGGGTCCTTCTTTCCGGGCTGGGCGCCTACCTGTTTCTGCTGCTCTGCGTCCGGCTCGCGGGGCTGCGTAGCTTCGCGAAGATGTCCAGCTTCGACTTTGCGATTACGGTGGCGATGGGCTCGCTGCTGGCTACGACGATCATCGCCCGAAACCCACCGTTGCTGCAGGGGATCGCGGGGCTGGTCGTTCTGTTCGGCCTGCAGTTCACGCTTTCGCATCTGCGCCGGGCCACCTCGTGGGTGCCACGCCTGGTCGACAACAGCCCATTGCTGCTGATGGCCGGGTCCGAGGTGATTTCCGACAACCTGGACCGGGCGCGAATGACGGAAGACGATCTGAAATCTAAGCTGCGGATGGCCGGCATCACCCACCCGGAGCAGGTACTCGCGGTCGTGATGGAGACCACGGGCGATGTGGCCGTGCTGAAGTCGAGCGACGCCGGCGACCGCGGCCTGGACCTGGAGCTGTTTTCGGGAGTGCGTGGCGCCGAGCGGTTGAAACAGGTGGATGTGTGAGGTCGTCCGCGCGCCCGCGCGCGCATCGGCGGTCGTCGGGGTGCTCAGTCGGTTCCCAGCAACAACGGCGAAAGTTACTGTGTACCTTGTGACCAGCGGGGCCTGGCCCAGCGCTTGCACAACGCTCCCCCCAATTTGTTAGCGAATTTTCATGTCAGCCGGAGGGAGCAGCATGTTTTTTCACGACGGCGGTAAACTGCAATACGCGGTCAAGGTCGACAAGCCGGACCCGATTTTCGCGAAAGCATTGCAGCAGGCGATCGGCGGGATCCAGGGCGAGATCCGCGTCTGCCTCCAGTACCTGTTCCAGGCGTGGGGCGCACGCGGTCCTACGAAATACCGCGACATGCTGCTCGATACCGGCACGGAAGAGATGGGTCACATCGAAATGCTTGCGACGGCGGTCGCGATGAACCTGGAGGGTGCACCTCTCGAGATGGACAAGGCGGCCAAGGACCCAATCATGCTCGCCAAGCTCGGTGGGATGAATGTGCAGCACGCGATTTCCACGTGCATGGCGGCGATGCCAGTCGATGCGAGCGGCGTTCCGTTCAACTGCTCGCATGTATACGCGACCGGCAACATCGCGGCAGACATGCTCGCCAACGTGACCGCCGAGTCGACGGGTCGGATGCTGGCGGTTCAGCTCTACCGGATGACGGATGACGCGGGGATGAAGGACATGCTCAAGTTCCTGATCGCCCGCGACACGATGCACCAGAATCAGTGGCTCGCGGCGTGGGAAGAGGTCGGCGGCAAGGACGCACACCCAATCCCCAGCAACTTCCCGCAGAGCGAGGAGCTGGAGTCCGTCAACTATACCTTCTTCACGACCGGCAAGGACGAAAGCGTGCCGCAGCCGACGGGCCGCTGGAGCAAGGGCAAATCGGTGGACGGCAAGGGCGAGTTCAAGCTGGAACACCTGACGGCGATGGGCGAAAAACCCAACCTGGGTGCTGCCAGCCCGAAGGCCGCGGTACAGAAGGAGCAGGAGGTCTGAGTCTCAGCACCCGGCCGCCCCCGCCGATCGCGGGGGGCGGCCGGCCGGTGAAGAAATCACGGAGCCGCAGCGGAATCCGATTCCGCTGCGGCTCCGGGTTGCTTCCCAACCTGCTTTCCGACGGTGCTATTTCCAGACCGCGATCTCGTCCAGCGGTTTGCGCGTCAGAGCGGGCACACGTGCACCCGCGGCCGGGTAGCCGACCGGCATGACCAGCATCGCGCGTTCGTTATCCGGGCGCTCGAGCAGCTCCCCGAGGAACTGCATCGGGCTGGGTGTGTGGGTTAGTGTGACCAGCCCCATCCGGTGCACGGCGGCGATGAAGAACCCCGCCGCGATGCCGCACGATTCCTGTGTGTAGTACAGGGTTCGCTTGCCGCCATCCGGCGCGAGGCCATATGCCTTGCGGAAGAGCACCACCACCCAAGGTGCGTCGGTCAGGTGCGGCTTGTTCTCGTCGGTGCCGAGCGATGCGAGCGCTTCCAGCCACTCCGGCGGTGCGCGTTTCGCATAGAACTCCCGTTCTTCCCGCTCCGCGGCCTCACGCATCCGCCGCTTCAGCTCCGGGTCGGAAACGGCGACAAAGGTCCACGGCTGCTGGTGCGCGCCGCTCGGTGCGGTGCCGCCGGTGTGGATCGCGAGCTCGATAAGTTCGCGCGGCACCGGGTCGGTGGCAAAATGGCGCGTGGTGCGACGGCGATTCATCCCCGCATAGAACCCCCGTGCGCGCTCCAGCGAATGCGCCGGGGTGAGCCGGTCGTGGTCGAGCGACGTCCAACGAGGGACGGGAGGTGCCGGGGACTGACTCATGAGAATCTGGCGAGGGAAACGGTTGTGCCGGGAAGAGAAAACGTTGTTTCTCTCCCCGGCACAAGCTACCATCCGGAGCGCCAATGTTCCAGCGCGTCAGCGCCGGGGGCGCGAGGACCAGTGGATCGCAGAGATTTGCCACCCGGCCGGCATGCGCTCCAACACCATCAACTCCGCGCCGAGCGAGTCGATGTCGCGGTCCCGAAATCGGCCCCTGGCGCTACTGGTCGAGCTCGCCCAGGCGATGTCGTCACGGACCTCCACCGAAAGGTCGCCCCGCTCGCGTGGCACCGCTCGCGCAAAGGCGATGTCACCGGGCAGATGGTGCGAAAGGTACTCGGCGCGCGTTTCAACGCCACCGCTTTCGAGTACCGTCGCGCGTCGCGCGAGCAGCCGCTGTACTACAGCCGTATCGCCCGCGGCGAGCGCGCGGTGGAACTCTTCAATCGTGCGAACCACCTGAACGGAGTCGTTCGCGGTGGGAGCCGCGGAGCGCGGCTGTTGCGCGAGTGCCGGGGCGCCACCGAAGCCGACTACGAGCACCAGAAGCAGAAACGTTGCGCGCATCGTTGTCCTTGGGTTGGTTGAGGGTCTGAAGCAGAGATTCAGCACGGTTACTCTTCGTCGTCGTTGCCCGCGGTTACCTGCCCGTGGTTCAGCAGCGCGACCAGCGTGACGCCGCCGATCACATTGCCGAGCAGCGCGGGCGCAAAGAACTGTGTGAAATAGATTTGCCAGGTGGCCGCGCCGGTGACGACCAGGTAGAGCACCTCGATCGAGCCGGCGATGATGTGCGCGAAGCCGCCGAGCCCCACGAGATAGGCCATCAGCAGGATGACCCAGGTGCGAGCCGTTTCCGCATAGGGCAGCAGCCACACCATCAACGCGACCAGCCACCCGGCGAAGATCGCCCCGACCAGCGTCGTGCCCCATGAGTGCTCCAGCGCGCCGCGGCCGATCTCCTCGAATGCGTGCGCGACATCCGCGGAAAAGAGAGCGGTGTTGCCGAGCACCACCGCAAAGATCAGCCCACCGAGCAGGTTGGTCACGAGCACGATCCCCCAGAGGCGAAGGACCCGCCCCAGCACAGCGGCGGTTCGTTCGCGCAGCAGCGGCAGCACGGGGGTGAGCGTGTTTTCGGTGAACAGTTGCTGCCTCCCGAGGATCACGATCAGGAAGCCGATCGTGTAACCCCAGTTCGAAACCAGCGGACGCCACTCCGCGTCCGGCAGCTTGGCGTGGAGCAGCCCTTCGGTAAGCAGCGAAAAGCCCATTGAAAGCCCGGCCGCGAGCCCGGACCAGGCCAGTGCACCCGGCGAGCGCTCGAGCTCTTCGCGGCCTTCTCTGCGAATCGCCTCGTGGACGATCCGAGCACCGGGCGCCTGTCGCTCGAGAACGTCCTGTGATTCGTGCTACTCCGAAGCCGCCTCGGTCCGGCGCCGACCCGCCGTGTCAGTGGCCACGGGGCTCCGGTGCACGACAACGACTCGCTGAATGTCCCACCGATGAAAGCTCTTCCATTGTCCGCTCGCCATCACGTTGAACCACGTCCCTGCCCTCGGGCAGGGCAGGGACGTGGTTCGAAGGTACCTTCGAGTGTTGATCGATGCGGATGCGGCTCAGTGCTTGTGCCCGCCGGCTGCCGCGCCGCCGTGCCGCATCTGCATTCCGTCCATCAGCCGGCTCATCTCCGGGTCCGCCATCATGCGGCGGTGAACCTCGGGATCGGCCATCAGTCGCTGGTGAGCTTGCATCATGCGGGCCATCAATGCCTGCCGCTCGCGCGCCGGCATCGCCTGCATGCGTGCGTGCATCTGCTGCATCATCTGCTTCTGCGTCGCCGAGTCCATCCGACCCATCTCCATTGGCCGGCCGTCGTTCATCTGCTGCATCACGGCGCGCATGGTGGTGTCCGCCATCATTCGCCGGTGGATCGCGGTGTCGGCCATCATGCGCATGTGCATCTCCATCATCCCGTTCATGCCCTGAGCGGTGCTCGCGGCGGCGGGGTTCTGCGGGTGCTGATGCTGCTGGCCCTGCGCCGGAAGAGCGAGCACGGCGAGAGCGGCGGGAATGAAAAGGTAGCGTTTCATGATCGTTGTCTCCAAAGTTACAGGTGCGCGGGCGACAATCGCCCACGAGGTTTGTGGACGAGGCCCTGCTTTTCAGCGCCAGGCCCGCAGCCCGATTACGAAGGCGCCGTCGCTGACGGATTCGCCCTCGGCGCGAGCAAAGTCCGCGGTGCCGCCCATGCGGCGCGTCCACGCGATGCCGACGTAGGGCGCGAACTCGCGCCGGATCTCGTAGCGCAGACGCAGCCCGGCCTCCCAACTATTCAGCCCCGCACCGACGCCAAACTCCTCGACCTCCTGGATCGCGGCGTTGAGCTCGATCTCCGGCGTCAGGATCAGCCGCTGCGTAAAGAGCAGCTCGTACTCGGCCTCGAGCCGCGCCGAGATGTCGCCGTCCTGGCTGACGAACAGCGTGGGCGCGAGCTCGAACCAGTACGGCGCGAGCCCCTCGAACCCCGCGGCGAGCAGCGCACGCGTCGCGCTTTCATCGCCCCAGCGCTGATCGACGCGCACGCCGACCAGCGCATCCCAGAACGGGGCGACCAGGCGACCGTAGAGGAGCTGCGCCTCGCCTTCGCCGTTCCCGGTTGCGGAAAGGTGCTCGCCCTCGGCGCGGAACCAGAGGCGGTTGTAGTCGCCGCCGATCCAGCCGATCGCGTCCAGCCCGACGGGGTTGCCGACGGCGGCGTCCGGCGTGTACTCGAGCTGGTCGAAGAGCAGGAAGCTGTGGATCGCCTGATCCATCGTCTGCGCCTCGGCGCGGCCGGCGAAGGCAATCAGACCGAGTAGCAGCAGGAGCGGGGCGAGGCGGCGAAGGCTGTTTCCGCCCCGACCCGTGCCCCCCTCTCCCCCGACCCCTCCCCCACGAGGGGGGAGGGGAGAACTACACCGGAACTGTGCTGGGCAGGGCTGTTG
>JBBSMO010000172.1:0-5693 GCA_038233155.1 Longimicrobiales bacterium | reverse complement strand
GTGCCGCGGGTGGCACGCTCCGAGGTGCCGAACTCCGCGCCCTCGTTGTGCGGCTGGTTCTCTGTGCCTTCGGGGGTCATCCCCGTGGTCTGTCCGTCGCTGCCCTGCCGGGCCTGCTTGAGGTCGGCCATCGCTACTCCTTGCTCGGGTTGCCGGTGCTGTCTGAACCCGGCACGGGGAGCAAAACGCATTCCCGCCGCGGCCCTGCCCGCTGCCGAAAAGCGAATCGGCATGCGGGCGCAGCAGCCTGACCTTGCCGGTGACCAACCCTCAAGCCCCATCTCTTTTCCCCCGTTCCCCGGCCCCTTTTGCTCGCGAACGTTCTCTCCGGCGCAGTTCTCGGTATCGACGCCTACCTGGTCACCGTCGAGGCAGATGTGGCGAGCGGGCTCCCTTCTTTCTCTACGGTCGGGCTCCCGCAGGGCGCCGTCAAAGAGGGCAGGGAGCGAGTGGTCGCGGCCGTGCAGAATGCGGGCTACACCATCCCCCCCAAGCGTATCACCGTCAATCTGGCGCCGGCCGATGTGCGCAAGGAGGGGAGCGGTTTCGATCTTCCTATCGCGGTAGGCATCTTGGCCGGAACCGGGCAAATTGACGAAGCCCGCTTGGGCGAATACGCACTGATCGGCGAACTGGGGCTGGATGGCGGGCTACGGCCGGTTCGCGGCGCCCTGCCGATCGCCCTTGCGGTGCGCGAGGCCGGGTTGAAGGGGTTGATTCTGCCGAGTGCCAATCTAGCGGAAGCGGCGGTGGTGCAGGGCCTCGACGTCCGCGGCGCCGATACCCTTACCGGGGTCCTCGCCTTTCTGCAAGGCGAGGCCGCCCTCGAGCGGGGGGATGTAGATCTGGATGCGCTCTTCCAGCATGCCGGCGTATACGAGGCCGATTTCGCGGACGTCAAGGGCCAGGAGCACGCCAAACGCGCCTTGGAAGTCGCCGCGGCGGGCGCTCACAACATCTTGATGGTCGGCCCGCCCGGCTCGGGGAAGACGATGCTGGCGCGGCGCCTCGCGAGTGTGCTCCCCCCTCTGACTCTGGAAGAAGCGCTCGAGACCACTAAGATCCACTCGGTAGCGGGTCTGCTCGCCGCCAACGAATCGCTGGTCGCTACCCGCCCGTTTCGCGCACCGCACCACACCATTTCGGACGCGGGGCTCATCGGCGGCGGCTCGACACCCCGCCCCGGCGAGGTGTCCCTCGCGCACAACGGGGTGCTGTTCATGGACGAGCTCCCCGAGTTCCGCCGCAACGTGCTGGAAGTAATGAGACAGCCGTTAGAGGATGGAGATGTGACCATCTCGCGCGCTGCGATGAGTCTCAACTATCCCGCGCGCTTCATGCTGGCGGCGGCGATGAACCCCTGCCCCTGCGGCCACTTCGGAGATGCGCAGCGGCGCTGCACCTGCGCACCGCAGGCGGTGCAGAAGTATCTGGCGCGAGTCTCCGGGCCGCTGCTAGACCGCATTGACCTGCACGTAGAGGTGCCCGCCGTCGGCTACCGCGACCTGACAGCTCGTACCGGCGGCGAGCCCTCGGCGGCGGTTCGCGAGAGGGCATCCGCCGCTCGCGAGCGCCAGCGCGAGCGCTTCGTCGGGCGGCAGGGGTTGCACGCCAACGCCCACATGCGGCCGCGCGACATCCGCGAGTTCTGCAGCATAGACGAGGCCGGCGATGCGCTGCTGCGCTCCGCCATCTCGCGCCTCGGGTTTTCCGCGCGCGCCTACCACCGTGTGTTGAAGATCGCCCGCACCATTGCGGACCTAGACGCGAGCGCCGAGATCCGCACCCCTCACGTCGCCGAAGCCATCCAGTACCGCTCGCTGGACCGGTTGCTTTCCCACTGAGTTGCTTGCCGCTTGCACTTGATCGAGCACTGGGCGACTCGCAGGCGGCCACGCCCGCTGGCACTTAGATCCCAGGGCGCGCCGCGGCGGAGCCCTCTTTCACTCGCGAACCGGTCTCCGGCTTATAAAACGATGATGCCGGCGGCGTTGGCAGCGGCATCGACCAATTCTCTGCCCGCGCCGACGGCGAGCGGAACCGGCGGTGCGACCTCAGCGAGATCGTCCGCCCCCACCCGGTCGGCGAACAACCAGATCGTTCTTGGTGTTGAAGATCCCCCGTCGCTGGAGAGATCCTCCAGGAGGCAGGCCGGCTGGGGATCGATCCGGCGGCGGTCGCTATCGAGAAAGCTGTGGCTCCCGCTCGAATGGCCACGCTCCGGGACATGCTGCGGCCGATCTTGGGAGGCCTGCAGGCATCGGGTACGAAGCCCGCGAAGCGCCTTATTGGACGACGGGAAGTTGTCCGGCCATGAAGCGCTGTCTCATCGCTGCCGCCGCGCTGGTTCGGCTCACACAAGTGGTTAGCTACTCGTTCGGCAAGATAGCGCACCCCACCTTCAGGGGCATTGGAACCGACACGGGCTCGATCACCTTCACGCATTTAAGCCCCAACTTCGAAATCACGGCGAAGGCGCCTGGTCATCCCCTTGCTGGTACGTTCCTCAATAAGGTGGGTAGAAGGACGGGGTGGACCGGTGGTTGGGTCAGCGGAACTTGTGTGTCTACAGGTGTTTACCAGTCAGATTTTTACATGGTATGTCAGGATAAGGTTGCGGCGCGGGTCGATCCTGGCGACAGCGGATCTGCCGTTTTCGAAACCTTGTAGCCCGGAAACCAGGTCATCGTGCACGGCGTTCTCTGGGGCGGAGGGATAGACGGACCAGGCTACCAGTTTTGGTATAGCCCGATGGCGTATGTCGAGTCTACCAGTGACGGGCTCGGACCCCTGAATGTCTTCTGAGCCGGGTTTGCCCGTGTGCCAGGAGTTCAGAACCACGGTATTGTAACTCGCACCGACACGGAGTTGTTTTTATGCACCCCCTCATACTTTTCCTCGTGGCGATGATCGGTGTGGCGTGTTCCGGACCCCACTCGTCGGAGCCTGAGGACCCGCCCCAGCACGCCGTCGCGGCGGACACTATCGGACCGCTTCGGTTCGTGGCACGTTCCGAACTGGCTACAGCGGTTGCTACGACTTCGGTTCGTGTTGAGGTAGTGGTTGAAAACATGAGCGAACGCGAAGTGCGCGTGGAGGGCGGCGTTTGCTCAACCCAGGTGTGGGTCTATCGAAGCCCTGATCGTTCTAACCCCCCGGTGTACGACTCCTCTCGCGACCGGTTGCCGTGCCAGATGATCGCGATCGAACATCGCATCCCGCCCGGAGGAGTACAGACGTTCGACGGTGTGTTAGCGCCCGCTGATCTCCTCGCTCCGGGAGAAGGCGGCTGTTTTTACATTACTGCGGCGCTTGAGTTGGCCGAACCGCGTCTCGTGACCCAACCATTGCTGGCCGGCGAGCTCGAGCTACGTCGCTGAGTATCGCGCGCAGAGAGGATCCGCCGCATCTGCTGCCACCTCTGCTGGTCGGCCCCTGCTGCGTGCTTGTTCCGCCGGCTGGGGCGTCGTCGGGCTAGCGGCTTGCTCTGGTATGGTTCTGCCGCTCTTGTGCCGGGCATGGTTGATGGGGTCCGGAGTGCCCCCCGATGCTGCGCCTCTCTCCAACGGGGTGCGGTGTTCAGCGGTCCGATGAACGGATCGGTGGTACAAACGTTCCGGTGTCGAAGAGGATCTGATGTGGTCCCATTGGCGCCCGCGTTGCATCCCGGCGCTGCTCCGCAATTGTGGGGCAGATCCGGCCGGGGAGAGGCTCGGGACCTGGGAACTCGGGTCGCTCGCCCGCGGATAAGGACCTGCAAGGGTTCTCCCTGTCCATGACTGGCGTTTGGCCCAGGCGCGCCGCCCGTGGGCGGGCGGAGCTCTGCAGCATGCGTCGGCGAGAAGTCCTTCGCCCGGGGCGCTCCGGTCCTCCCCTCCAACCCGCCCGGCGCTGTTCACCCGGCTGCCGCATGCGTGACACGGGTGCTGCGCATTGCCCCCTGAGGCAGTGCCGCCAGGGCGCGCTTGACGGCAGCAGCCCATGGCGGGAAGCGAGTGCGAGCGGATGGCCGAAAGGGAGTGTCGCAGCCGCCACCGGGGCGGGGTGCCGACTGCGCCGAAACAGCGCGAGCACCGCTGCAATGCGAGGCGGGGCAGCGACTTAAGCGCTCGCAAGCATACGCCTGGCGGGGGGCGCGGCGGCGGCTGCATTCGGCTTTGCGAACCGGCGCGTGGCGGCGCACCCGCCCGGCGCCCAGAGTGCCCGGCGTGTGATTTGTATTGAGGTAGGGAGAATGCTTCCGGCGGCAGATGCCGGCCGGCTCCCGAACTTCCGATGCCCATGCCAGAGTCTCGTCAGCCGATCCGCATCAGCCGGGCGTCCGCGCTGCGGTTTCCGCTCGAGATCCGCCACCGCAACCCGAGGCGCCGGCAGTCGGATCATCAGCCCCAACGAGGGCTGCGGGTGACGTTGCTGATCACCTCGGCGGTGGCGCTCGCCGATTGGAGCAGCAAGGCCGCGATCATCGCCTTTTTGCCACGCGGCGCCTTCTCGGAGCTGGTGCCGGACCGGGTGGCGTTGTGGCACGTCCGCAATCAGGCGATGGTGCTGGGTCTGTGGAGCGATCTGCCGCTCGCAACGCGGCAGAGCATGGCTCTGCTGGCTGCGTTGCTCGCGGTGCTGTTGTTGATCGAGATCGTGCCGCGAACCCATCGCTTCTCCGCCTCCGAGCAACGGTGGGCGTGGCTCTTCGCCGGCTGTGCCTTCGGCGGAATGCTCGGCAACCTAGGCGAGCGGCTCGTTCACCGCGGCGTTACCGACTTCCTCTCGTTCGGCTGGAACGGCATTTGGCTTCCGCCAGGCAACATTGCCGATATCGCATTGCTGCTGTCCTTTCCACTAGCGTTACCCGTCTTCTTTTTCGAGATGAATGGCCGGGCGCGCCGGGGCAGCGGAGCGGCTACGCCGGAACGGCAGATCGCCCGCATCGCGACGCCCGTCTCGCCCGCCGCCTGAACCGCAGCCGCTTCGGCCGCTGGCGCTGGGAGGGTTGCTTCGCATATTTTACGGGCATGAGACCAGCGGGAGAGAGGGGCGGGGATGCACGCTGAGCGCGCACGGCTGACCGAGCTGCTCGGGCAGTTCGGGTCCGTCCTCGTCGGTTACAGCGGCGGGGTAGATTCCGTTCTGCTCGCGAAAGTCGCCACCGATGTGCTCGGGCGGCACAACGTGCTCGCGGCGACCGGTGTCAGCGCCAGTCTCAGCACGCACATGGCGGAGACCGCCGGGCGCGTAGCGCATGACTTCGGGATCCCCTGGCTGCGCGTCAGGACGGACGAAATGGCGGACGAGCGCTACGCCAGCAATCCGTCCAACCGCTGCTACTTCTGCAAGACCGAACTCTGGTCCAAGCTGCGCGGGGTGGCGCGCGAGCGCGGCCTCCGGGTGGTTGCGGACGGCGCGAACGTAGACGACCAGGGCGATCACCGGCCGGGCGCGCTCGCTGGCGCCGAGCGTGACATCCGCAGCCCTCTCATCGAGGCGGGGCTCACCAAGGATTGCATCCGGGCGTGGTCTCGAGACCTAGGGCTACCCACCTGGGATCAGCCGGCCGCACCCTGCCTTGCCTCGCGGCTGCCGTACGGCTTTGCCGTCACCCCCGAACGGCTCGCGCAGGTCGATGCCGCGGAAGCGGCGTTGCGCGCCTTAGGCTTCACCGAGTTCCGGGTTCGCCACCACGACAGTGTCGCCCG
>JBBSMO010000171.1:0-5713 GCA_038233155.1 Longimicrobiales bacterium | reverse complement strand
CCGTTGCGTGCGGCGCCGCGGATCTCGAGGTCGCCGCTGACGGTTTTCAGCTCGATGACGCTCCCGCTGCTCGCGTCTACGGCGATGTCCCCGCTGGTAGTCGAAAGGTATAGTCCGCGCGGAGAGCCGTTGACGGCTACATCTCCGCTCACCGACTTCGCCTCTATGCTGCCCTCTACGCCGCGCACCCCGATGTCCGCACTGACGGTCTGCACAGCTAAATTCTTGCGGGCGGGGAGGCGCACCTGCAGATCCGACCCTTTGATGTTGCGCTGGCTGCTCCGCGGCAAAATCACACGAATCTCGGTGCGGTCGCCATTTTCCTGGATCGACAGGCGCTCGGTGCCCCGCCCCAAGGTGCCGGTGACTTCGATTTCCTGGCGGTCCCAGGCAGTAATCCGCACGCTGCCCGAAGGGTTCACGACCAGCACATCACCCGTGGCAGAGGTACGCAGCCTTTCCTCCACCCGCTCCTGCCCGGTTGCCGTACCCGTGACCATGGCCAGCGCGGCGGCAACAATCAAATCCGTCTTCATGGTCCGTGGGAAAATGTTGGTAGATGTTGTCATGCCTCTACTCCGATCAGAACCGCGTTCTGCAGAAGCGCCACCTTGGCGCGGTAGCTGTCGGCAAGCATTTCCGCGAGCGAGCCGCTCGCCGGGTCTGCGGCGAGAGCCGCCCTGGCCTCCGCGATCGCCGCGTCGATGATGGCTATATTGCGTTCTATGACCTCGACTGTTTCGGGCGCGAGTGCATCCCGGCGGGTGTCGAGGACGCCCGCCAGCTCCCTCGCGGCGCGCTGGAACTCGGCCTCGGCAGGCTGGAACGCCGCGAGTGCCGGCACCGCCGCCGCTGGCGGAGCTGCCGCCATCGCGGGCCGCGCATCACCCGCTGCCCCGCCGCGTACGAGCACCACGGTGATCGCTGAAGAAAGGGTGATCAACACCACTGCCGCGGCGGCCAGCAGCGCTGGTCTGCCTGCAAGACCGCCCGGCCAGCCGCGGCGGCGGCGGCGCAGGGGAAGAACCAGTGTTGTGGCTTCAGCCTTCCGAGCGAGACGGGCGGAGATCTCCGGCCAGAGATCGCGGTCGGGGGCGACCTGCTTCGGCAGGGCGCGCGCATCACCGATCAGCTTTTTCAGAGCCGCGGCCTCGGCCGTGCAGCGGCCGCACTCCGCTAAGTGCTGGCCGACTTGCTCGTACTGGGCCGCCTCTAGTTCGCCATCAAGATAGTCGTCGAGCAATGCCCGGACCTGGTGGTGTGTCATCATCTGTCGAGTGCCTCGCGTAATAGCTTTCTGGCGCGGTGCAGAAGAGCCTTGGAAGTCCCTTCCGCACGGTCCGTCATAACTGCGATTTCCTTGTGCGCGTACCCTTCCACATCGTGCAGAACGAAGACCGTTCTGCTGCCCGGCGGCAGCAGTTCGATCGCCGCCTCGAGATCCATCCTCACACCCGGCTCCGAGAGCGGTGCGGGACCGCTCCAGCGCCCGGGATCGTCGTCGGCAATCTCGTGCTTCCCGCGGCGCGCACCCGAGCGCCGCGAGCCGAGCACTTCGTTCACCGTCAGGCGGTGCAACCACGAGGTGAAGGCGCTCTCGCCCCGAAAGGTGTGAAGCTTCTCCCAAACACGCACCCACACGTCTTGGGTCAACTCCTCCGCGCGTACCGGGTCTGCAGACAAGCGGAGACAGAGCGCGTATACGCGATCTACGTGCTGCCGGTAGAGCCGTTCGAAGGCGCCCGCTTCGCCCGCCCGGGCGCAGGCCACCAGCTCCGCTGTATCTGCCGCCATTTCAGATGTGTTCGGAAGCGCTACTGTCATCCAGCTCTGCCCGCCACGGGAACCCATTGCTTTGGCTGTGAGATGCGGGGCAGCAGCAAAACGTTTACACGGCCGCCGGCAGCGGCCAGATCACGCGCCGAACCCGCCATAGCAGCAGTACCGATGCGGATGCGAGTGCCACCGCCATTCCGGCCCACACGCCGACGGGGCCAAGCGGCGAATGGAAGCCGAGCAGGTACGCAGCGGGCACGCCGATGCCCCAGTAGGCGAGGGCAGCCATGACTGTCGGGACGCGAGTATCCGCCGCGCCTCGCAACACGCAGATCCCCGCGACCTGCGCCCCGTCGAAGATCTGGAAGAGCGCGGCCATACCGAGCAGTGCGGCGCCGAGTGCCAGAATCTGCGGATCGTCGGTATAGAAGCCGAGCAACGTCCGCGGCACCACGAGGAATAGAATGGCGAAAACAGCCATAGAGCCCGTCGCCAGAGCGTAGGTCGCGAGCGTTGCCCCCCGCACCCCCGCTTGATCGCCCGCGCCGAGGCGCTGCCCTACCCGTATGGATCCGGCGATGCTCAGGCCCAGCGCCACCATGAAGGTGCTGGCAGCGATGTTGAGGGTGATCTGATGCGTACCCAGCTCGAGCGCCCCAAACCACCCCATCATCACCGCGCAGGCGGCAAAAAAGCCCATCTCGAGGCCGAGTTGCAGCCCGGCAGGCAGACCGATCACCGCGATGCGCCGGAACAGATCTCGTTCCAAACGTCTTCGCACGCCGCGGAACGGGTGCAGCCGCGGGTTCCACACCGCGTACAACAGCATCGCGCCTAACATTGCCCATCGCACAATGGTGGTGCTCCACCCGCTCCCCACCACCCCCATCGGTTCGAGCCAGCCACCCGCACCGTAAATCAGCAGCCGGTTACCCCAATAGTTCACGCCCAGCCCGATAAAGGTGATCACCATCGCCGGGCGAGTGAGGTTCATCCCCTCGAGAAATTGCCGGAATGCGGTGAACAGAAGGAAGGGGAGCACCCCGGCCGCCACCGCTGCCAGATAGCCGCCCGCGAGTACGGCAACACTGTCCGGCTGCCCGAGCACCACGGCGACCGGGTAGCCGAAGAAGCTGAAGAGGGTTACGGGAAGTGCGAGCACCGCCGCTAGCCACAAGCCTTGGACGAGCACCCGCCGGCACTCTCTGCGGTTACCGGCCCCGAACGCTTGGCTCACCAGAGGCGACATCCCCAGCAACGTACCCATACACAAGATCAGGGTGAACATGTGAAGGCCGTTGGCGATGGCGAGAGCGGCGAGCGATTCCGCTCCCAGGCGCCCGATCATCACCGTATCCATCACATTCATCCCGATGCCGCCGAGTTGGCTGATGATGATAGGGCCAGCCAAGGTGAGGAGGCTGCCGCCTTCCCGCATCGCAACCTCGAACCGCCCCGCTGGCGAGAACGGAGCGGCGGGTGGCAGCGGGTCCTTCGAGAGGGTTGCCGGCGGCTTCATCTGCGGGGTATCTGCGGGAACAGCTTCAGAAGCAAAGGAAGATAACGGCCCAATGGCGAAATGCAGAATGAAGCGAAGCCGCAACTCGGGAGCGCAGTGGGTGATGAGCGGTGTGGTGCGCGCGCCGGGTTGCGCCGCCTGCAGGTGGCAGCTTACCTTTCCGCCGCTCCCCATTTTGCTAGTCCCGCCTCCACTCTCCCCGGCCGCTGCACCTGTGGCGGAGACGGGGGCCACATCTCTCTTCCGCGGCGCTCTCGCCAGCCCGCTGGCCGCACCGGCGCTCGAACTCCGATGCCCGATCCGCTTCGCAACCCTCCGAAACCGCCGCACCCGCTGACTGCATCACTGCAGGATGCGCGGCGCTCATTGTTTGACTTCGGGCGGCGGCGCGTAGCCGAACTGCAAGAACACAACTCGCAGCTTGCGGCCGTGCGGCAGCGGCTCAGTGAGGAACGGGACCGGTACTCGCAACTTTTTGACCTGTCACCAGACGCGTACATCGTGTCGAACCGGGCGGGTCAGATTCAGGTTGGCAACCGCGCGGCGGGGTGGCTGCTGCGCACGGAGGCGGATGCTCTTGTCGGCCAGCAACTAGCGTCCTTCGTTGCGGCGGCGGAGCGCCCGCAATTCGAGGCGGAATTGCCCGATGCGCTCCGCCCGCGGCCGCAGGTGTGGGAGGTGGCTCTCCAGCCGGCCGATAGCGAGCCGGTGCAGGTATCAGTTCTCGTCGCACCCATTGGCGAGGAGCCGGGCGATGACCAACTGCTGCTCTGGGTGCTTCGTGACCTGACGGAACAGAAGCACGCCGAGCGCCGGGCCCGTGACCTGTTCCGCGAACATGTCGCACGCGCGGAAGCGGAGGCCGCCGCCGAGCGCTTCCACTTTCTCGCCGAAGCCAGCCGGGTGCTCACCACGCCCGATGTCAACACCGCCCTTCAGGCTGTCGCTGAACTCGCCGTGCCCGTCCTTGCGGATGCCTGCGTCATCTGCCTGCTGAACGACGACGGAAGCATGCGCTGCCTCGCTCCCGTTCTCGCAGATGGCGAACACCGCCCGGAGCATGAACCCGCGGCGGTTGTCGGCATGCTCACGGGAGCGCCTGCTAAGCCGCATTCGGCAAGTGACATTGCCGCGCGGGTGATGGCTACGGGCCGCGTCGAGTTGCATTCCAGCACCGGTCCAGCGCCCGCCGGTTCCGCCCCCCCGTTCCACCCCGCTCCTGACGACGCCCCGCGCGGCCGCGCCGTGCTGGTCGTACCACTCACTGCGGCCAGCCGCGTAATCGGAATTTTGGGTCTCGCGGTGAACTCCTCAGGGCGCCGCTACAATGAGGACGACATCGAGTTTGCGGAAGAGATCGGACGCCGGATCGCCCTGGCCCTGGATCATGCCCGCCTGGTCGAGGTAGCCCAGCAGGCCGCCCGGGCGCGCGATCAGATGGCCGCGCTGGTTTCGCACGATTTGCGGAACCCCCTCAACGCAATCTTGACCTACGCCGATCTGATGCTCGGTTTCGGCGGCGAGGAAGGCACTCTGACCGTAGAGCGGCGCCAGATCCGCGCGATTGAACGCGCCGCAGTTCAGATGCAGCGCTTGATCGAGGACCTGCTGGACTCGGCCCGCCTCGACGGCGGCAGCTTCCCCCTCGAGCGCGAGCTGGCAGATGTCCTGCTGCTGCTGGACGAGGCACTGGACACGCTCGCTCCCCAGGCGGAAGCCGCTGGCCTCGAGCTGCGCACCAAAGTCGAGGGCGCCCTTCCCCCGCTGCCAATCGACCGGGAGCGCATGATGCAGGTGCTCGCGAACCTGATCGGCAACGCCATCAAGTTCACTCCGCCTGGCGGAACGGTCCAGGTCGCGGTGCGAGCGCTGGCGAAGGAGCTCGAGTTTGCGGTTAGCGATACCGGCCCCGGCATCCCTTCAGCCGACCTCGCCTATGTGTTCGATCGGTTTTGGCAGCCGCCGGGCGCGCACCGTGGCGGCGCCGGACTCGGTCTCTCCATCGCGAAGGGAATCGTGGAAGGTCATGGCGGCCGCGTGTGGGTGGAGAGCCGCGAGGGTTCTGGTACCACCTTTTTCTTCGCCATTCCCGTCGAACCGATCCCCCTCGGCGCGGTGCAGCTCGAACTGTAGGGATCCGAAAGGTGGTCGAGAAGCGTATCGTACCCACCCTCGGCGTCTGAGCGGATCACCTATCTCCCGCTCGGGCAGGCCCTTTCGCTGCGCGAAACACAGCCCGCGGTACGCTCGGGCAGCTCCGAACCTCATCCCGCATCCCGCACCCCCATTTCTCTGCGTGGTTTACCGCCTGCCTCGAGTCGCCGAACCGAGATTCTTCGCAAGCTCAGAATGACAGCCTTGGGCTCCCCGCATTCCGCACTCCGCATTCCGCATTCCCTCAATTCTGCGTGCTTACTG
>JBBSMO010000170.1:0-5716 GCA_038233155.1 Longimicrobiales bacterium | reverse complement strand
TCGGATGAGATGCGCGAGATCCGTGACAAGACGGTGCTTCTGCTGATGCCGGTGATGAACCCTGACGGGCTGGACATCGTCGCGCACTGGTACCAGCAGCAGCTCGGGTCGCCCTTCGAGACGACGCAGCCGCCGGAGCTGTACCATACCTATGTGGGGCACGACAACAACCGCGACTGGTACATGCTGCTGCAGCCGGAGAGCCGTGCCGTCGCACGGGTGCTGTACAACGAGTGGTACCCCCAGATCGTCTACAACCACCACCAGACCTCGCCGGACTGGACGCGCATCTTCGTGCCGCCTTTCGCGGATCCGGTCAACCCGAACATCCCGCCGGGCGTCATCACCGGCGTCAGCCTGGTGGGGCAGGCGATGCACAAGCGCTTTGCGGAGAAGGAGATGCCGGGCGTCATCTCCCGCCTCACCTTCGACATGTGGTGGAATGGCGGGATGCGCACCGCCCCGTACTACCACAACATGATCGGGATTCTGACGGAAACGGCGCACCCGACCCCTACGCCACGCTTCTACGACCCTGATTCGATTCCAGCGACCGTAGGCGGGAGGCGCGCGGGCGCCACACCTACGGCCTACCCGAGCATCTTTTATCCCGACCCGTGGAAGGGCGGGTGGTCGCGTTTCGGTGATGCGGTGAACTACATGATGGAAGCGTCCATGGCCGTGCTGGACCTGGCCGCGGAACGAAAGCAAGACTGGCTGTTCAACATGTACCGCATGGCTTCCAATTCTGTCGAAGCGGGTGAGGCCGGTGGTCCGTACGCGTATGTGATCTCCCCCGACCAGTGGGACCCCGGCGAGGCCGTCGCTCTGGTCAACGTGCTGCGCCGCGGCGGCATAGAGATCCAGCGCATGCCGGCGGAGTTCCAGGCCGGCGGCCAGCGCTTCGCGGCGGGCTCGTACGTGATTCCCGCCGCACAGGCCTTTCGCCCGCACGTGGTCGACCTGCTCGAGAAGCAGGTGTACCCGCACCGGGAGATGTACGCGGGCGGCCCGCCCGAACCGCCCTACGATCTCTCCGGTTGGACGCTACCGATCCAGATGGGCGTGAACGTCCAGCGCATCGAGCAGCCGTTCGAGATCCGGGGCGAGGTGGTAGACAGCGCGACGGTGCAGCCGGGCCGGGTCAGTGGCAACGCCGGATTCGGGTACCTGCTGTCGCCCCAGCGCAATGCGAGCGTGCTCGCCGTCAACCGGCTGCTCGCAGCGGGAGACCGGGTGCACCGCGTCACCGCGCCCGTCGAGGCTGGCGGCGCGCAGTTCGCGGCTGGCAGCTTTCTGATCGAGGCAGGGACTGGTACGGAGGGTCGGGTAGCGACACTGGCGCGTGAGCTCGGCCTCGATCTGGTGGGCGTCGCGCAGAAGCCGCAGATCGCGACACGTGCCCTCGAGCAACCGCGAATCGGGCTGTACAAGAGCTGGGTGCCCAACATGGACGAGGGCTGGACGCGCTGGCTGCTCGAGCGCTACGAGTTCGTGGTGGATACGCTCCACGACGCGGACATCCGGCGCGGTGATCTCGCGCGTTACGACGCCATCATCCTACCCGACCAGGAGACGGAGGAGCTGCTGCATGGTCACGAGGGGGGCTCAATGCCCGACGCGTTCGTCGGTGGCCTCGGTGCCGAGGGCTCGGCCGCGCTGAAGCGCTACGTCGAGGCTGGCGGCAGGCTGGTTGCGCTGGACGCGGCGGCCGATTTCGTCATCGAGCAGCTCGGGCTGCCTGTCCGGGACGCGGTCGCGGAGGTGCCCAGCGAGCAGTTCTTCATCCCCGGTTCGCTGATCGCCGTGGATGTGGACCAGGCGGATCCGGGCGCCTGGGGGATGCGTGGTGAAGCAGCCGCGTTCTTCGTGCGGAGCCGCGCGTTTGACGTGAACGCTGGCGCGCGCAATGCCAAGGTGATTGCACGCTACGCCGGTGACAACCTGCTGCTGAGCGGCTGGGAGCTGGGGGCGCAGGAGCATCTGGCTGGCAAACCCGCGGCGGTGCGGATAGGAATGGGCAGCGGGGAAGTCGTGCTGATCGGTTTCCGGCCCCAGTTCCGGGGTCAGCCGCGCGCGACCTACAAGCTGCTCTTCAACCCGCTGCTCCAGTCTGCCGGGGGCGACCGCTGATCAACGTGCAGACACAACTTTGAACCGAAAAGAGTTCGGCGTGCGCCTCCTGGCCGCAGCAGGGGGCGCACTTTGGCATCCAGCGGGGTTGAGCGCGGCCCAAGCGGCACGATGCCTGAGCGGAGCCGAAGGACGTGCGGCCCCGCTGGTGAACGACGCTCGGCTGCTGCGCCACTTCGCGGCGCTCACGCAGTTCGGGGCTACGCCGGAAGGCGGAATCAGCCGGGTGGCGTACAGTGAGGCGGATATCGACGCGCGCGCTCACATGCGGGCGTGGATGCGGGAGGCGGGGCTGGGCGCTGGCGTGGATCCGGCGGGCAACCTGATCGGACGGCGCGAGGGGAGCGCTCCCGGCTTGCCGCCGCTGATGTTGGGCTCGCATCTCGATTCAGTGCCGGACGGCGGCAACTACGACGGCCAAGTCGGCTCTCTGGCGGCGGTCGAGGTCCTGCATTCGCTTGCAGATGCGAACCTGATGACACGCCACCCGCTCGAGGTGGTCCTCTTCCACAACGAGGAAGGCGGCAAGACGGGAAGCCGGCTGTTGAGCGGTGAGGTGATGGACAGGGAGTGGGCGCTGCCTACACGCAGCGGCCGCACCATCGGCGAGGGTACCCGCTTGCTCGGCGGCGACCCGGCAGACGCGGCGGCGGCGCGGCGAGAACCCGGCTCTGTCGCCGCCTTCCTTGAACTGCATATCGAGCAGGGCGCGACACTGGATCGTTCCGGCATTGACATCGGTGTTGTCGAGGGGATCGTCGGCATCCGGCGCTGGACGGTAACGGTAGATGGCTTCGCCAACCACGCCGGGACCACGCCGATGGACCAGCGGCAGGACGCGCTGCTCGCCGCTGCAAAGTTGGTAGATCTCGTCAACCGCGTCATCACCGCCACGCCGGGCAGTCAGGTCGGAACGGTCGGCAAGATCGAAGCGTCGCCGGGCGCGGCGAATGTGATTCCAGGCCAGGCGGTGCTGAGCCTCGAAATCCGCGACCTGGATCTGGACAAAATCGACCGGTTGTTCGAGCAGATTCGCGCGCAGGCGGGAGAGATCGAACGCGCCACCGGCACGCGCTTCAGCTGGGAGAACATCTACCTGAGCCGCCCCGCGCTTACCGATCCCCATATCCAGGGTGTGATCGACCGTGCGGCGGGCGAGCTGGGATTGAGCACTCGCTCGATGCCGAGTGGAGCGGGGCACGACGCACAGAGCATCGCCCGCTTCGCCCCCATCGGCATGATCTTCGTGCCGAGCAAGGACGGCATCTCCCACTCGCCGCGGGAGTTCACCGAGCCCGAGGACGTGGTGAAAGGCGCCAACGTGCTGCTGCGCACGCTGCTAAAGCTGGACGAAATGGATTGGACGGGTGGTTGATCGTGCGTCTGCGTCGAGGACGAAACCACAGACAGGCTTCCGTACTATCTGTTGGTACGTGCCGCCCGCCCACTGTGCCGGTGGTATGAAATGAAACCCCCGGCACGGCAGTGCCCGTCCTGCCGGACGGATGGCAGCGTTGTCATCCTGAGCGGAGCGAAGGATCTGCTGTTTCCGACCGCCGGGAGCCGCACGGAGGGTCGGTGCAGGCGGAGCGCGCTGAATGGGGCAGCTTCGCCGACGGAGATTCTTCAGTCGCAGGCTCCCTCAGAATGACAGCGGTGGCAGGCTACCTCGGAATGACAACGGTGCGGGGTGGAATCCCGCCGCGGACTCCATCCACACAGCGGGAAAGGGGGGTCTGGGGGGCACGCGTCGAACACAGTTGCTCTTCCCCTCTCCGTCCCCGGGAGACGGGATCGGGGGGTGAGGGCCGTTGGCGGGCGGTCGGTGGCGGGAATGGCGGCATGACCGGCGTTCTGCGCATCGCACTGGCGCTGTGCATCCTGCTCGCCCCGATCATACCGCTGGCAGCCCAGGAAACCGGCGGCACCCCGGCACCGGCGCCCCGCTACCCGCTGGACGTAGAGGCGGTGCCGCGCCCTTCGGCTACGGCAACGCGCATCAGCGACCCTATCATCCTTGACGGGCGGCTGGATGAACCGGTGTGGCAGCTTGCGGATACAATCGGCAACTTCATCCAATCGCAGCCTGCGCGCGGCTACCCGGCTACCGAGCCGACGCTGGTGCGGCTGCTGTACGACGACCGCGCGCTTTACGTGGGCGCCGAGCTGTTCGACTCGGAGCCGGACAACTTAGTGGTTTCGACTCTCGAAAAAGACTTTCCGGGGCAGAGCACCCGCGACGCCGACATCTTTTCCTTCACCCTGGACCCGTTCCACGACCGGAAGAACTCCTTCATCTATTTGGTCAACCCGCTGGGCGCATTGCGCGATGGCCAGACCTTCGACGACAGCAGATCGGTAGATTTCAACTGGGACGGGGTGGTCGAGGTGAAGACCACGATCCATGAACGGGGGTGGACGGTCGAGATGGCGATCCCGTGGAGCAGCTTGCGCTACGACCCGACCCTCGACGAGCAGACCTGGGGAGTTAACTTTCTGCGGCGGGTGCGGCGCAAGAACGAGGACTCGTACTGGGCACCGCTGGACCGGCGCGACCCGGTGCACCGCATGTCGAAGGCCGGCACGCTCACCGGCATCCGCGGACTGCGCCCTGTGCGGAATCTCACTGTCACCCCGTACGCGCTCGCGGGCAATAGCTACGGCCGGCTAGATGCGGCGCCCGCGGTCCGCGACAACAACGTGGATGCGGGCTTCGACCTGAAGTACGGCGTCACGCCGCAGCTCACGCTGGACCTCACCTACAACACCGACTTTTCGCAGGTAGAGGTGGACCAGGAGCAGGTCAACCTCACGCGCTTTTCGCTGTTCTTTCCAGAAAAGCGGGATTTCTTCGTAGAAAATTCGGGTGTATTCGAGTTCGGCGACGTATCCGAGCGAGAGTACCGGATGGGTTCGTCGCTGCGCGATTTTACTCTATTTCATTCCCGGCGTATCGGGCTTCGCGACGGGCGGCCAGTGCCGATTGTGGGGGGCGGCCGGTTCAGCGGGCGTATGGGCGAGTTCCAGCTGGGGCTGCTCGACATCCAGACGGAGAGCGCGTACGGGCTGCCGCCGGAGAACTTCGCGGTCGTCCGGTTGCGGCGTCCGATGGGCGCCGGGTCAGACGCGGGAGTGCTGCTGGTGAACCGGCAGGCGACCGAAGGCGGCGGCTTCAACCGGAGCTACGGCGCCGATGTCAACGTGCGGCTATTCGGCGATGTGATCGTGAACTCGTACGTAGCGGGTACGGACGCCCCGGGCGACCAGGGCGACAACCTCGCCGCCCGCATGTCGGCGGCGTGGCGCAACCGCTTTTGGGATGCGTCCGCATTCATCAAGCAGGTGGGCGAGAACTTCAACCCTGGTGTTGGATTCGTGCAGCGCCGGGGGGTGCGCGACAGCTACGCGACCATCGGCGTCCACCCGCAACGACCCTTCCGCGGCGTGCAGGAGATCAACCCGTACGTCGAGCTGCAGTACATCACCACCGCCGGTTCGCTTCTAGAGACCCGCACGGGGACCGCGGGTGCCGAGGTGCAGTTTCTGGACGGCAGCCAGTTCAGCGCCGTCTTCAACGACCGCT
>JBBSMO010000169.1:0-5717 GCA_038233155.1 Longimicrobiales bacterium | reverse complement strand
GGAGATCACATCCGGCCGCGAGAGTACTAGATGGTCGTTGCAGCCATCGAGAGCTTCGCCACCGAAGTCGGCCGGGGTCAGCGGGTAGCGCTGGATAGAGGTGCCCATCGCCCCGTCAAAGACGAGAACGCGCTTCCGAAGTTCCGTTAGGTAGGCCGCCGGATTGGTTGATGGCATCTGCGTTGGATAAAAAAAAGCCCCGCACTTTGACAAAGTGCGGGGCCTCCAACCTGAATCCTTTGGAGATTCATACCCGGCACTTTAGCATTTTTTTGGGTGGTCGCAAGCGGCGCAAATCTCTCCACCGCACCTTTCGGTGCACCTGCAAAGCTAACGGGTTGTCAGCGAAATGCAAGATCGCGGCCCGCGGTTGCACCGCCAACGAGGGCGGCGAGTTCGTCGGGATCGACCGGAACGCCGCGGGTGAGAAGCTCGTGGCCGGTGGCTGTGACGATCACGTCATCCTCGATGCGCACGCCAATTCCCAGCAGCTCGTGCGGGACGTCTTCGGCATCGGCAGGAATGTAGATACCGGGTTCTACGGTCAGGACCATCCCTTCGCGCAGAGTGACCGGCTTGTCAGCCTTCGCGTACAGGCCGGTGTCATGCACATCGAGCCCCAGCCAATGTGAGGTCTTGTGCATGAAGAACTTCTTGTAGTCCTCGGATTCGAGCTGCTCTTCCAAGCTGCCCTCGATCAGCCCGAGGCGCACCATACCGGGAATGAGGATTTCGAGAGCGGCGTCGTGCGGCGCGCTGGCGGGCACCCCCGGCGCTATCGCCTGGATGGCGGCATCCTCCGCGGCCAGTACAAGGTCGTAGATCTGGCGTTGCGCGGCCGAGAACCGGCCGGATGCGGGAAAGGTACGGGTGATGTCGGACGCGTACATGTCCAGCTCCGCGCCCGCATCGACGAGCACCAGATCGCCTTCCTGGACGAGCTGGTCGTTGGCAGTGTAATGCAGAACGGTGGCATTGCGGCCAGCCGCCACGATCGAGGGGAAAGCCGGACCGCTCGCGCGCGCACGGCGAAACTCCATCTCGAGCGCTGCCTCTATTTCCCACTCGCCGACGCCGGGCGCGGTAGCCGCGATCGCGGCGCGGTGGCCGGCCACCGCAATCTCCGCCGCCGCCCGGATGCGCTGCAGCTCCCATTCATCCTTGATCAGCCTCATTTCGCCCAGCAGACGTTCCGGGTCTTCGACGCAAAGCGGGCCCGGCCCCTTGCGCTGGCGGCCGTGCCGGAAGCGCAGCACTAGATCTATGATGCGGCGGTCCAGCCCGGCCGAGGTGCCGAGCGCGTAGAGCACCCGAGGTGCGGGATCGAGCAGCTCCTCGAGATGGTCGTCCAACTCGTCTATGGGATAGGCGGCATCGGCGCCGAAGTGTTCCAGAGCGCCTTCTACCCCTGCCCGCCTGCCGTTCCACAGCTCGCGTTCGGCGTCGCGGGGGCGCACGAAAAGGGTGAATCTGTGATCCGCATCGTGGGGGGTGAGCACCGCGATCGCGCCCGGCTCCGGGAAGCCGGTGAGATAAAAGAGGGCGCTCGCCTGCCGGTAGCCCACATCCGTGTCACGCGACTTGTGCAACTCGGGAGCTGCGGGAATGACGGCGACCGCATCTCCCATCGCCTCGATCAGCCGGTCCCGCCGCCGCTGGTAGGTGGCGGGCGGGGGGGCACTGGCCGCCTTGCTGGTGTTTCGGTGCACCTTGCTTGCTTGGAACGCTGTTGGAGAGGAGTACCCAGGGACCAGGGACGAGAACGCGTGATCGGTGCTGAGTGTGCTGACCAGTGAGCCGTCACCTCCGTGCGGGCGGGGGTCCGGCATTGGTCAAGTTGAACGGCGCTCGCCAGGCGTCACCGAAACCCAGTCCGCCTGCGCGGGGCGTGATCGAGGCGGCGTGAGCGGCAGAACGGGGGCGATTACAACCGGTTTAAAACTCGCCCTACTTGCGCGACGCGCGCAAGTAGGCGTTCTTTGTAGCTCCGCAAGGCAAACTCTGCTGTATCGCAGGTGTATCGTAAGACGCGCCACCGTTTATCCGCCAATGACGAGGCCCACGCCGCCGCAGGCGCCCTACGATGCGACCGCACGCCACTTCAGTGCCCCGCAATATTCATGAAGCCAGTTTCTACCGATAATCTCCGCCCACTGCTGATCGCCTGCGTAGTCTGCCCGCTTGCGCTCGCGTGGCTGCACGGCCCTGCCGCGGCCATGACGCACGCGGATACGGCGGAGAACCGGGTGGTACGCGTGATCACTCCGCCCTGTGCACCGTGGGATGCGGCGACCGCCCGGCGGGACCCTACGCCGGAGCAGCTACGCTGCCGCCACGGGATCAGGGGGAGCGGCCGGTTCGGGCTGAGCTGGTTCATGGATGTGCCTGTCTACCAGCCCGAGACCCCGATGCCCGGAACCCATGTGGTAGGGGTGCCGGGAATGCCGGCGCCCGGAGATGGCGAGAGCTACGAGGCGTGGGAGTGGCGCCTGCTCGGCACGCTCTTCACAGCCGCGGAACGGCGTGCGGAGAGCGGCCTTGAACTGCTCGACCCGCTCTTCGCCGAGCGCCTGCTGCGGCTCGAGCGGCTGCTCGCGGAGAACGGCTTCAGCGCACATCGCAGGGAAACGTGGCGGTCCCCGCAGCGGCAGGCCTTTTTGTTCCAGCAGGGTCGTTCGCGGTCGGGCCCTCTCGCGACCACGACGCTGACCTCATGGCATTCGGTGGTGGATGCGAACGGGCGCCCGGCTGGCCGCGCGGCGGACTATCAGGTGCCGCGCCGCCAGCGTGCCGCCTTTCACGAACTGGTCGCGGCTGTCGGGCTCGAAAGCTACGGAGCGGATTCGAACGACCCCGGCCACG
This sequence comes from Longimicrobiales bacterium, assembly GCA_038233155.1. Lineage (GTDB taxonomy): Bacteria > Gemmatimonadota > Gemmatimonadetes > Longimicrobiales > Longimicrobiaceae > JBBSMO01. The sequence goes on along the minus strand of JBBSMO010000169.1, from coordinate 2,855 downwards.
TCTTCTGGGTGTCAAATGCGCTCGCCGCCGAAGAAGTGATCTTGCTCCGCCTCCTGCCGCGGGTACCGGTGGTGACGCTCGCGACCGGCCGGCCAGTAGACGAGCAGCCGACAGCGCTTCAACTGGCGAACTATCGCGAAGCCGCACGTGCATTCCCGGGCGAGCCCTTGCTGGACCCGCCCCCTCCGGGCGTGGTCGGCCAGAGCGAGGTGCGGCTTATCTGGATTACAAGCGCAACGCGGCCCGCCCTCCGGCCCGCCACTGTTGAACCCCGGCCCGCACCGAGGGGCTTGCTTGACCGGTTGTTCGGCAGCAAGTGACTACCCGTAGTGCAAAACGCAGCCGGCTTCCTCGCTATCGCGTTTCCCCGCTCAACGCGTGACCGTAGCGGCGCCAACGATTACGGCCGGAGCTTCCCCGGGGTACAATCGGGGCGACGGGGCGAACGCATCGATGACCATCGCCCCGAACAACAGCGCGAGGTAGAGCAGCGAGGTCCGGTAGAGCGCCCATGCGGGCGCCGTGCGGTCCGTCGCGCGCCAAACGCGAATCACCCCGGCGAGCAACCAGCCGCCCAGAGCGAGGGCCAGTACGCCGTATACCAGACCGAGCCCGCCGTAGGAGACGGGTACCACGCTGAGTACGATGAGTGCAACAGTGTAGATCAGCATCTGCCGCAACGTCTTCTGCTCGCCCCATACGTAGGGTGCCATCGGGACGCCTACAGCGCCGAACTCCTTCTGCTTCACTAGCGCGAGCGCCCAAAAATGCGGCGGAGTCCAGAAGAAGACGATCAAGAACAGGTACAACGCAGTGAGCGTGACTTGGCCAGTGGCCGCAGCCCAGCCGACGAGCGGCGGGAAGGCGCCCGCAGCCCCGCCGATGACAATGTTCTGTGGTGAGGTCCGCTTCAGCCAGCGGGTGTAGATGAAGATGTAGAAGAAGTAGCCGCTGGCCGCGAGCACGGCGCTCAGCAGATTCACACCCGCCGCGAAGATCAGGAACGCAACGATGCCTAGAACCAAGCCGAAGCCGAGTACATGGGCAGGCGTCATCCTGCCGCTGGGGATGGGCCGCAAGGCGGTGCGCGTCATCCGCGCGTCGATGTCGCGATCCAGGAACATGTTGACCGCGTTCGCGCCACCGGCCATCAGATAGCCGCCGATCATGGTCCAGAGTACCGCCCACGAATCGGGCCAGCCACGGGCGGCGACGATCATCGGCACCAGTGTAGTGACCAGCAGCAGCGAAATGATCCGCGGCTTGGTGAGCGTGACGTAGTCGCGCAGAAGCTGCCGGAATCCCGTGGCGCCCGCCCCTGCCGAGAGCCCCGCACGCTGGGTGGCGGTGGTCATCGGCCGCTCGCGGCTGCCTTCTCGGGGCACGGATGCGGTGGGGGACATCGACAGCGTCTCCGGTGTGGCGTTCTGCGCGGCAACATGCCTTTTCACGAGACGCAATATACCACACGCGCGAAATGGCGCCACTTGTCGAATGCGGATTGCGGATTGCGGATTGAACGGCCCTGCTGGCTCCGGCCGAGCTGAGCAGGTCATGCGGGCGGGGGCGGCGGTCACAATCGTGCTGCGGACTACACACTGCGTGTTTCGTATTTTCCGGATGATATGACAGCGAAGCCCTCCCACGCCGAACTGCCGCGGCCGCTGCGGGCGGTCCTCCGAGTTCCGCTTTTCTATAAGATTTTGATCGCCAACGCGGCAATTGTCCTGCTCGGTGCGGTGGCGGGCACCGCTGCGACAGCCGAGTTCGGGCGGCTCGAGCCCGGCCAATCTCCGGTTGCGCTGGGAGTGGCATTAGCCGTCGCTGGCGTTTCGCTGACGGTGTTGGTAAACGCCGTGATTCTGCGGGTCGCGCTCTCACCCTTGAAGCTGCTGGAAGATACCGCGGCTCAGGTGCAGAAGGGCAACATGGCGGCACGGGCGCCCGGCTCGCGCCTCGCTGACCCGGAGCTGGACCGGCTCACCCGCACCTTCAACGGGATGTTGGACACACAGGCCGAGGACCGGCAGCGCCTGCGTGATGTGGCCGCCCGCGCACTCGACGCGGAAGAAGAGGAGCGCAAGCGGATCGCGCGCGAGTTGCACGATGAGACCGCTCAGTCGCTGGCGGCGCTGTTGATCCGGCTGCGATTGGCGCGCGGCGTAGCCGACCGGCAGGAGCAAGATGAACTGCTCGATGACATGCGGCGGGAGATCGGCTCTACGCTCGAGGGCGTCCGCCGTTTCGCGCGCGGTCTCCGCCCGCCGGCGCTGGACGAGCTCGGGCTACCGGCAGCCGTAGAATCGCACGCGCGCGGGTTGCGGGACTCGGTCGGGCTGCAGGTCACCGTTGAGGCAGAAACGATCGAGGGCCAGCTCAGCTCCCAGGCCGAACTGGCATTGTACCGCATCGTGCAAGAGGCGCTCTCGAATGTGGTTCGCCACTCGGGCAGTTCCGAGGCCCGCGTTACCCTCACCTATTCCGGAGAGGCCGTGGTCGCAATCGTCTGTGACAGCGGCAGGGGGTTTGTCCCCGCAGCCGCGAGCGGCGGGCGCGGCGGCGGGGGGGGCGGTCTGGGCATTTTCGGGATGAAGGAACGCGCTGCATACGTCGGCGGCGAACTCGATATCCATAGCGCGCCAGGAGAAGGCACCATCGTGGAAGCTACGGTGCCCGTCGCCCCAGTTCTGCCGGGCGCGGGTGCCAACGGTGAAGTACACCGCGAGTTCACCGCGGAAGGATAACCACGTGCGGGTCAGCAAGCCCATCGGGAATCGGCGTTCTCCCCTTTCCCGGCGGGATAACAGCGACGCCTGGGGGCACCGTCCCCCCTCGCCCTCCTTGGGAGAGGGGGC
>JBBSMO010000168.1:0-5724 GCA_038233155.1 Longimicrobiales bacterium | reverse complement strand
TCGGCGTGAACCAGCGCAGGTCGTAGCCGCCGTCGTCGCGCCGCACCAGAAACGCGGTTTCCGACAGGTTCATCTCGCGCGCCACGTCCTGCATCCACCGCACGCCCGCCGCGTGCGGCAGCACGCACACCGCCGCCGGATTGCCGGCGAACGGCGTGTCGGTGAACGCATCGACCTGAAGAAAGGAAAGACTCATTGATCCGGATTGAGAAGCGGTCTTTGAACTGGTCTCTGGCCCCTCTACCACGCCTCCGCCGCGCCGCGCCAGTTCAGGAAGCGGCCGTTGTCCTCGGCGCGGAGCCCGGCCACGACCCGCAGCATGCCGCGGACCGAGTCCGCCGGAGCCGACGCCGGTGACCAGGGCGTTCTTCACCGGGCCTGCCCGTCGCCCGAGGCGTTGCTCAGCTCGCGGAACTCGTCGTCCGAAAGCCGCACGCCCGCCGCGGCGGTGTTCTCCTCGAGATGGTCTACCGACGAGGTGCCGGGGATCGGCAACATCGTTTCCGAGCGCTGCAGCAGCCAGGCGAGCGCGACCTGCGCGGGCGTAGCGTCATGCTCCCGCGCAATGCGCTCGACCGGCCCGCCGCTCTCGGCGAGCGGCCCCGCGTTCAGCGGGTACCAGGGGATGAAGGCGATCCCCTGCTCGTCGCAGAAATCGACCACGGCTTCCCACTTGCGGTTTTCCAGGTTGTACAGGTTCTGCACCGACGCAACTTCGAGCATCTGCTGCGCGGCCCCGATGTCGTCGACCTCAACCTCGGACAGCCCGATCAGGCGGATCTTGCCCTCGTTCTGGAGGTCGGCGAGCACGCCGAACTGGTCTTCGGCGGGGACATCGGGGTCGATGCGGTGGAGCTGGAACAGGTCGATGCGGTCGAGCCGGAGCCGCTTCAGGCTGCCTTCGCACTGCTTGCGCAGGTACTCCGGGCGGCCGTTCGGCTCCCACTGGTCCGGCCCGGCGCGCGTCAGCCCCGCCTTGGTCGCGATGACCAGGTCGTCCGGGTACGGGTAGAGCGCCTCGGCGATCAATTCTTCGCTGACGTTGGGGCCGTAGCTGTCCGCGGTGTCGATCAGGGTGATGCCGAGCTCCGGCACGCGCCGCAGCACGCGAATCGCCTCGTCGCGGTCGCGCGGCGGGCCCCAGATCCCCTTGCCGGTGATGCGCATGGCGCCGAAGCCGAGGCGGTGGACGGGCAGCTCGCCGCCCAGGCGGAAGGTGCCGGACTCGGCGGCATTCGCGGTCTGTGAAGCGTTGCTTGCCATGAAGATCTCCTGTGCAAAGGCGGGGCGGATGCAAACCTTTGGGGCTCACGTTCCGCCGCGCCGAAATCGTGTGATTCGGGCGGGGTGCATGGTGCAGGAGCCGTGCCCTGGTGGGCGGAGATCGAGGTGAGGCCGGGGATCTGCCGAGATTTTCCCTACCGCCGGAACACCCCCAGCACGCTGGAAAAGTCGTCCGTCCACGCCGCAACGCCCGCCCGGTTACGGGGTGCGCGCCACCCCTCGCGCGGGGCGAGACCGGCGAGGCCGGCCGCGTCGCGCGCGACGACGAACCAGGTGGAGTGCTGCTGGTAATGGCTGCGGCCGCGAACGGGGCCGGTGCCGACCCGCGCAGTCAGCCCGCGCTCGCGTGTCAGCTCGGCGAGCACGGATTCGAGGTCCAGATAGCGGTTGCTGATGTGGAAGGCGATCCGCCCGCCCGGCGCGAGGCGAGACAGGTACAGCTCCAGCGCTTCGCGCGTCAGCAGGTGGACGGGGACGGCATCCGAGGTGAAGGCGTCGAGCACGATCAGATCGTACGCGCCGGGCGGGGCATCGGCCAGCCGGAGCCGCGCGTCGCCGAGAACAACGCGGGTTTCGGCGGGCGAGTCGCGCAGGTAGGTGAACAGGCGGGGGTTGCGCGCGACACGGACGATGCCGGGGTCGATCTCGTAAAAGGTCCACCGCTCACCGGGCTGCCCGTATGCCGCGGTCGTCCCCGTGCCAAGCCCGACCACCGCGACGCGCCGCGGAGCGCGATCCGGCAGCGTAGCGAAGATGTCGCCGAGCGGACCGTTGCGGACGTAGTAGGTCAGCGGCTCGCGGCGTAGCTCGAGCGGCAGCGCCTGCGCGCCGTGTAGCGTCGAGCCGTGCGTCAGCACGTTGTAGCCGGGCAGGATGTCGGCGCGCTCGACGCGGTAGCTGCCGAAGAACGAGCGCTTCGCGAGCAGCGTCTGCCGTTCGCGGACCTCCTCGCCGATGCGGATCAGCAGGACCACGGCGATGCACACGGCCAGCCACGTGGGCCGGCGGCCGAGCGAGGGCGCAAGCACGGCGAGGAGCACCGCCGCCGCACCGAGATACAGCGCCGGCGGCCAGGCGGCGACCTGTTCACCGGTCAGCAGCAGCAGCGCCGCGATGAACGCGGCGGTGCGAAAGCCGTTCCACGCCACCGTCCGCCAGGAGCGTGATCCCGGCGGCCAGGGCCGCGCCAGACAGGCCAGCACCAGCAGCACGGGATATTCCCAGGTGTGCGGAAAGAGCATCGGCGCGAGCAGTGCGTTGTACACGCCGCCGAGCACCCCGCCGACCGCGAGCCACAGATAGAACTCCGTCAGGTAGCGTGCGTCCGGCCGCCGCCGCGCCAGCTCGCCGTGGCAGACCATCGCGGTGACGAAGAGTGCGAGCAGGTGGATCGGCACCACCACTGCCGGCCGCCGCAGATGCCCGCTGAGCAGCAGCAGCGCGACCACCACGAGCAGCGACGGCTGCGCCGCCGTCATCCACCCATGCGGCAGCAGCGCCCGCGGTGCAAAGACCAGGGTAAACGAGAGCAGATACAGCGCGAGCGGAATGACCCAGAGCAGCGGGACGGGGGCGAGATCCGTGGTCAGGTACGTCGTTACGGCGAGGAACAGCCCCGAAGGCACGAACGCGTACGCGACCCAGATCGCCCGCTCTCGCGCTGTCGGAGCCGCGAACGACTCCTCGCCCAAGGCATGGGGGGCGGGCGACATCGCGGGCCGCGCGCGGGCATTCCCCCAGACCGTGGCGGCGCACCCCGCGATCGCCAGCGCGATCGCGGCGTACCCGACGGCCCACCCGCCGCTCTGCTCCGCGAGCCGCAGCCGCGGCTCGACCCAGGCGGGGTAGGCGAGCAGCGCCAGCAGGCTGCCCAGGTTGCTCGCCGCGTACAGGCGATACGGGTCGGCGGCGTGCGGATGGCGGCTGCGCGCGAACCAGCTTTGCAGCAGCGGCCCCGTCGCCGCCAGCACCAGAAACGGCGGTCCTACCGTCGCGACCATCAGCCCGAGCAGCCACCGTACCGGTTCCGCGTCGCCCGCGGGGGTGGCCTCGCCCGGCCCGAGCGGCACCAGCAGCGCCGCCACCGCGAGCAGCCCCAGGTGCAGCATCGCCTGGCGCCGTACGCCGAGTCGCGTGGACAGGTGCGCATAGGCGTAGCCGCCGAGCAGCGCCGCCTGGAAGAAGAGCATCGAGGTGATCCACACCGCCGGACTGCCACCGAGCAGCGGCAGCACCATCCGTCCCCACATTGGCTGCACTAAAAAGAGCAGAAAGGCGCTGCCGAAAACCGCCGCGGTGTAGAGGGCGAGCAGCCCGGCGGCACGGGTTCGGGGAATTCGATCACTCAAAACAAAGACTCGCGCCGATTGCGACATCAATATAGCGATTTTCCGCGGTCCCACTCCTCGTCATCTCGACGTTCCGCAGCCGTCGCGCGTACACTCTGCGCGCAAAACACCCCGGAACGCAACCACAGCGTCCCGGGGTGTTTGCGGTGCATCCACTGTGGCGCCGCTCAGGCGTCGCGGTCGAAGCAGGTCTGCCCCGGTTGTACTTCCGGATTGTTTTCTTCCGCCTGCGGGATCGGCATGTTCACATCCGTCCCGTAGGTGCCGCCTTCCGGATACGGACCGACGGGAAAGACGTTCTCCGGCGCTCGCTCGTAGTACCGGATCAGGCGGCGCAGGTCACCCAGCCGGTGCCCGGTGCCCCACTGCCAGAAGCCGCGCTCGCGGAAGAGTTGGTCTACCCGCGCGGCCGGTGTGCCGGAGTCCGTCAGCGCCTCGAGCCCCGTCACCGACGTCCGGAGCGCATTCAGAATCGGCAGATAGGCATCGCTCGTCCCGTAGTCGAGCGCAGCTTCCGCCTCGATCAGCCGTGCGCCCACGCCGTCGACAACCGCCATCTCCGCGTCGCGCGTTGGCCACTTCAGCTGCGCGTATAGCGGCGTGGGCGACAGGGTATTGAACACCTTGGTCTGGGTGACGCCCGCCGCCGTGCACGCCGCGCTCCCGCCCAGGCACACCGGAAGCCGCGGATCGTTCGCGGTGGCGAACGCGAGCCCATTGCCGCCTTCATTGGTCGCCACGGTGTAGCGGCGCGTATTGGTGTTGATCGACCAGTTGACGTTGTCCCGCGTGGTTTCGGAGTGCTGGCTCACGTACGCGAAGGTCGTCGGCACCTCCGCCACCGCGGCGGCAGCCTCGGCCGGGCGGTTCAGGTCGAGCAGGATGCGGCCGCGCAGCACCGTCGACGCGTTCCGGACCCGTGCACTGTTGGCGGCGTCGGCGGTCGGAATGGTCCCCCCCAACATCGACAGCGCGGTATCGGCGTGCGCCAGCGCTCGCTCGAAGGTCTGCTGCGTCGTCAGCTGCTTGCCGTATTGCGGCGTTCCCTCGGGCGTCACGGTGCTAAACGGAATGCCGCTGCAGAAATACTCGCCGAGCATCGTCTCTACGTACGCCTGCACGAAGTACATCTCGGCGACCTGCCACGCCGGAGCGGTGGGGGCGAACTGCTGCAGCACGCGCACCGCCTGCTCGGCGGAGAGCCGCGCGCGGTAGGCGTCGCGGAAGCCGTCGGTGATCCCGGAGTTGCTCACCTGGATGCTCCGCTGGTCCGTCTCCACCCGCTGGATGAAGGTGTCGCCGGTGCGCCACTCGTCGGCGAGCAATCCGCTCCAGCCGAAGAGGGTTTCGTAGAACGTGCCCGCGCTGGTTCCACTCGTCGTGCCGACGAAGCGGCTGAGCGCGCCGATGCGGACCGCCTCGGCACCGCTGGCGCTGTTCACGTCCGTGGGGTTGATCACATCCGGATCGGTCACGCTGAGGATGTCGTCGCTCACATTGCAGCCGGTCAGCATCGCGGCTGCCGCGAGCGAAAGGCACGCCAGGGTACCGCGGAGCCGCCATCCGAGACGGCGAAAACCGTGGGGCACAATAGCTGTCTCTGTGAAGGTTGTGTTCATCGTTTCAGAATCCCACGTTGAGGCGTACGGTCACGTAGCTCGGCGGCGGCGCCGTCTGGAAGTCACTCGGGACGTCGCCGCTGGAGACGTAGTTGCTCTCAGGGTCGATGCCGCTGTAGTCCGTCCATACGTGTAGGTTGCGCGCCGCTATGGTCGCGCTCAGAGATGTTCCTCCGAAGCGTTTCGCCCACGACTCCGGCGCGGTCAGGTTCAGCCCGAGTTCGCGGAAGCGAACGAACGAGGCGTCTTCGAAAAACCCGGCCTGCGTGCGGCTCGGATCGGCGACGAGCGCCGTGGCGCGTGCCTGCTCGAACAGCGATGCGGTCGGGTCCAGAAGGCCACGGCAGTTCTGCCGGTTCTGGCAGCGAATCCGCTCGGTACCGTTGAGCAGCTTGTGCCCCCCCTTGTAGTCCAGCAGCGCGGTCAGGCGGATCCGCCGGTTCAACAAGTCGAACCCGTTCGTGAACGACACC
>JBBSMO010000167.1:0-5767 GCA_038233155.1 Longimicrobiales bacterium | reverse complement strand
ATCGCGCGGGAAGATGTCTTCATCGGCAACGTCATCCGCTGCCGCCCGCCGGGCAACAGAAATCCCCGCAGCGACGAAGTTCGTGCTTGCGCTGGCTGGCTCCGCGAGCAGGTGCGGCTGATCCGGCCGCGCCACGGGTCACCACGCGGCCGGTTTTCACTTCAGCACATCAATGCCCACGGCCAGATCAAGCAACGTCGGGGTACGCGTCAGAGCGTGGACTACCACCGCTCGGAGGTGGCGCTTTTTCCGCTGCTTCACCCCGCGGCCGTACTTCGCAACCCCAAGTTGCGCGACAGCTATCAAGCACACTTTCAACAGTTGGCTTCCCTTTGCGTACAACCGACCGTCCAACTCTGATCCGCGCGCTCGCGCTCGGGCTGCTTCTGCTTTCAGCCGGGTGTGCTGCCCGCGGCCGCACCCCGCCAGCAGAGGTACCCGCCTCCGCGCTCACCTCGCACGTGATCATTATTTCGGTAGACGGGCTGGGGCGCGACATGGTGCCAGGCATGGCGCCCCAGACAATGCTCCAGCTTCGGGAGGAGGGAGCCCGCGCGGTGAATGCGCGAACCATCTATCCTAGCAAGACTCTGCCATCCCACACCTCGATGCTCACCGGCGTGGATGTGGCGAAGCACGGAATCACCTGGAACCGCAACCGGACCGGGGAATTCGGCGTGGTGACGGTTCCCACCGTCTTCGAGGTCGTTCACCAAGCCGGCCTCACAACGGCGATGTTCGTCGGCAAGCGCAAGCTGAAGCACCTGCTGCGCCCGAATTCGCTGGATTTTGTCTTTTATCCGCGCACCGATCTGTACCTGCTCTCCGACAGGGTTGCGGACGAAGCAGTGCGATACCTCAGATTCGAGCGCCCCAACCTGCTCTTCATCCACCTGCCCGACCCCGACTTGGCCGGCCACGCCTTCGGTTGGGGCGACCGGACCTACCGCCGCGCCGTGCTCCGGGCGGACGCCGCGGTACGCTTCATCTGGAAAGCCGCTCGGAACGCGTACGGGGACGATTTCGTTCTGATCCTGACGGCCGACCATGGCGGCGAGCGCAGCTCGCATGGTTCGGAGTCGGATGCCGACTCGCGCATCCCCTGGATTGTGTGGGGAGATTCGGTTCGGCGGGGGCATACCGTCGAGCAGCCCGTCCGCACCTTCGACACGGCGGCCACAGCGCTCTGGCTTCTCGGCATCCCAGTCCCCGCAGACTGGGACGGCGAGCCGGTGAAAGCGGCGTTTAGTAATTGACGGTGTGGCGGCCATCACCATCGCGCCTCGTAGCCGCGCGCGTCGATGTGCACGAAGGGGCCGTGCGCGGAGTTTTCGAGATACAAACCGGTCCCGCCCACCAGCTCCGGGTAGCGCTTCTCCACCCGGTCTACGGCGCGCACGATGACCCTCGCATCGTCGATGTCACGGCGGCCGTCTCCGTTCAGATCATCGATGTAGCCGTCGGCGTCATTGTCCACCCAGATGTCCGCGGCATCGCCGTACATGTGGCGGGAAAGGGTGCCGCGGCCGCCCGTGCTCCCTTCGAAGGCGTTGTAGTGCGGAGTGCGGAAGCCGCTCATGACCTGCATGTAGTTGGCCCGCACCCCCATCGCGTTCAGTTCCTGGAGAACCAGCTCGAGCTTGTCGATCAGCCGCAGGTCCAGCGCGACGTACTTGGGCCAAACATCATGCTGGTCCTTGGTGATGAACTGTCCCAGCCGGAAGTTTTCGGATACATGCAGCCCCAGGTTCTCCGGCGTTACCTCGATAAACCCGCTGGGCGGAGCATACTGGTCCTGGCGCCCGCTCCCTTCTGTGGGGTAGATGCCGATGCGGTAGCCGTTGAGGTGCCGCCCCTTCTTGGCGGCGAACGGGACCTGCGTGATGATATCCACCTCCTTCATCTCTTCCCTCCCGTTGGCGCTGTTCACCAGCAGCCGCCAGACACCCGGTGTTCCCGGGGTTTGCAGCATCTGTTGGAACGGGAGATCGCCGGCAATCGCTTCTTCGCGGGTCCCGAACAGTGGCAACCAGCGGTAGCGCACCCCGCCGTCCGGCCCTTGCTCCTCGCGCACGAATGGCAGATCAAAAGCGTTCAGCGCGTCCAGCGCTCGCACCACGGCTACGCGCACAGCACCGCTGCGCCCTTGGCCGGTGGAAGGGCTTTGGCCAAGCGCCGAAGCGGGACAAACTAGGGCAGTCAGACAGACCACCGCCAACACGAGCCGGAGCAGCTTCATACGTCGCAATATCCCGGGGAAGATGGTACCAGATTGCGCGGACAGCGCAGGAAAACAGCAGGCGTGCTCAGCGCAGGCTTTCCGCATCGCCCAGGGCAGATCCTTCGCTGCGCTCAGGATGACAAACTTAAGGAACTCTGGTCACGTCCGGCTGCTTTGTGACAGGGGCGTGTGGCACAGGGAGTGCGCCACGGCACCTCTTTCAACAGTATCGGCGTGCCGACCGTCTGTAAACCCTGGTGCGGCTACCAAACACCCGCAATACGCCTGATTTGAACGAAATGGCAGAAGCACTAGCAGGAAGCGGCTCCGGAAATTCGCCGCGCGTAGCACTGCTGATTCTGGATGGCTGGGGGCTCCGCGAGCCCGCCGGCGACAACGCGGTGACGTTGGCCAACACGCCCAATTGGGACCGCCTTTGGGCCAGCGGCAACTATCCGCGGGCGCAGCTCCAAACCTGCGGGCGGGCCGTCGGGCTGCCCGCAGGGCAGATGGGCAACTCCGAAGTTGGCCACCTGAATCTTGGGGCCGGCCGAGTGGTGAAGCAGTCGTTGCTCCGCATTCAAGAAGCAATCGACAGCGGCGTTTTTTCCAGCAATGAGGCGTTGGGCAGTCTAATCCGCGGGGTACGCGAGCGCAACGCCGCGCTGCATCTGATGGGACTGATCGGCCCCGGCGGCGTGCACGCCGTAGATGCGCATTTGCTCGCGCTCTGCGAGCTGGCTGAACGAGAGCAGATCCCGGCCGTGCGGGTCCACGTATTCCTCGATGGCAGAGATACCCCTCCGCAGTCGGCGCTTGGCTACCTGACGGAGTTGGTGGGGCGTAGCGGCCAGGCCGGGGGCGCCGCAATGGGCGGGGGGTGCAAGGTCGCTACCCTGATGGGGCGTTATTGGGCGATGGACCGCGACCGGCGCTGGGAACGTACCGAACGCGCATACCGCGCCATCGTTCTCGGCGAGGGCGAGCGCGTACACGACCCCGTCCAAGCAATCGCGGATGCGTACGAAGCGGGCGAAACAGACGAGTTCATCGAGCCGCGCGTCGTTGTAGACGAGGACGGCGAACCCGCCGGGCTGCTTCGCGACGGCGACGGCGTGATCTTCTTCAACTTCCGCGCAGACCGCGCGCGCCAGTTGACCCGAGCCCTCGCCGAGCACGGCTTCAGCAACTTCGATCGCGGCGCTGCTCCGCCACGTGCCGAGCTGGTGACTATGATGCAATACGATGAAGACTTCCCGCTGCCGGTCATCTTCCAACCGCAGAAGCACCGCAACATCTTGAAAGACGTCCTTGCCGACCACGGGCGTAGAAGCTTTCGCACGGCGGAGACCGAGAAGTACCCGCACGTCACCTACTTTTTCAATGGGGGTGTAGAGGAGATACCAGCAGGAGAGGAGCGAGAGATGGTGCCCTCGCCAAGGGTGGCGACCTACAACCTGCAGCCGGAAATGAGCGCCGCCGCAGTCACCGGTGCACTGGAAAGGGCGATCGATTCCCAACGCTTTGACTTCCTGTTATGCAACTTCGCCAACCCCGACATGGTTGGGCACACGGGTGTGCTGGACGCCGCCGTCGCCGCAGTCGAGACGGTCGACCGGGCTTTGGGTACAATTCTCGATGCCTGCAAACGCTCCGGCACGGTTCTCCTCGTCACCGCGGACCACGGCAACTGCGAGCAGATGTGGGACCCGGTGACCAACGGTCCGCACACGGCCCACACCACCAACCCGGTCGGCATCGTACTCGTCGAGCCGCAAGAACGGAAGACGGCTTTCCGGCTGCAGGATGGCGCGCTGTGCGATGTAGCCCCTACCATCCTGGCTCTGCTCCGGCTGCCGCAGCCGGAGGAGATGACCGGCCGCGACCTTCGGGTAGTATCCTCCTGATGCAGTTGCGTGGCAGGCGCCCGGGCCGGTAGCTTCCACCGGTTCGCGGGCCGCCTGTCGGTCTGCATATTTCGTTTCCTGCGCCATTCCGCCTCTTCTCGAGCTTGAGCATTCGATGACGATCCGCCCGCTGATGGCGCTCGCCGCCATCTGCCTGTTTTCCGCACCGCTAGCGGCGCAGCAGATCAACTCCCCCTATCGGTACATCGAGGAGACGCAGTCGGTCGAGCTTTTCGCCGGCTACCTCTTCGCCGCGGCAGGCGACCCGGACCTCGGTCCGCAATCCGCTCCGCTCTTCGGTGCCACGTACCTGATCCGCTTCAGCGGCCCGATATCCGGGCTGCTCTCAGCCGGCTTCGCTCCCAGCGAACGGACGGTGCTCGCAAACGTCGCCGGCACGGGGAGCACCGATCCGGTAGTGTTGGCGGAACGCGGGACGACCGATGCTCCGCTTCTGTTCGCCGAGGCTGGCCTGCAGTTCCGCATCACTGGCGCCCGCACCTGGAATGGCCTCGCCCCGTACCTGGTCGCCGCCGGTGGCCTCGTAGCGGATCTAGGCGACGACGGCGGCATCGAGGTGGAAGATGACGAGCGCTTCGACTTCGGCCCCAGCCTTGCTGTACGCGTGGGTGGCGGGGCGGAGTGGTTTGCCTCGCAACGCCTCTCGCTCCGGGCCGAGGCGCGCGACCACATCTGGAAAATATCGACTCCCGACGGGTTGTTGGAGCCCGGGAAGGATGATTCCCGCTGGACCAACAACTTCGCCCTCACTTTCGGTGCGGCTTACCACTTCTAACTACGAGGATACGGCTGATGGCGCAGGAATTCGGCGGGATCTACGACGTCAGCAACATGTCCGACGAAGAGCTGCGGCAGCTCGTCGTCCAGCAGTTGGGCGAATACCCTAACATCGACTCCGGCTGGGTAACCGTCGAGGTCAAGAACGGCCATGTCTCCCTGTCGGGACGGGTTGGCACCGACGGCGCAGTGCAAGTCGCCGAGCAGGTGGTCAACGCCATTCTCGGCATCGACTCCTATACCAACGACCTTATCGTAGATGAGCTGCACCGCGGCCAAGCACCCAGCGCGGCGGATGTTGCGGCATCTGCCGCAGACCAGTTCGAGGATCAGCTCGGCGAGCCCGAAGGACAGACGACCGACACCGCGGGTCACCTGACCGAGGACATTGAGGCGGAGACCTACGGCACGCACGATATGCAGAAAGCCATTCGGGAAGGCGCCACATATATCCCGCCGGACCGCCCCATTTCAGACGGCTACGACTCGCGGGAAGACCACTGAGGCGAGTGCGGAACCTTCGGGGACTGGCGCCTGCGGGCATGGTGCGGCTGCGGGTGACCCTCTATCCGCGGCCTCCTTGCCGCGAGCCCTGGATTCTGGCCTTCGCCGGAAGGACGGCAAAGCAGAGTTCCGGCGAATCGGGTGCAGTGCCGTCCGGCAGGACGGGCGGTGCCGTGCCGGGGATTTTATACCCCCGGCACAAGCGGCGGGCTGGCTTGAGTGTGGCGAGGCAGCGGTCCCGCCGCATTCGAATTATTCCTCTCCCTCGTCGCGCACCGAAATCTCGTTGATCACGCCCTCGACGCCGTCGGCTTCCCAGGCGTCGTCCCACGCATAT
>JBBSMO010000166.1:0-5788 GCA_038233155.1 Longimicrobiales bacterium | reverse complement strand
ACCTGATCCAGCAGAGCCAGTTGTCGGGCCACGAAGAGCGGGCTACCTCGCTCGAGCAGAGGGTGGCGCGGCTCGAACGTGAGCTGCGCCGCACACAGTCAGCTCTTCATGATGCTTTGATGATTCTCGAGAAGCGCTTGGGGGAGGATCTCGATGCCGACCAACGCGTCGGCCGGTAGATGAGGACGGGTAACCTGGTCACCGGTCACTCTCGCATTCCGGTGAAGACACGAACTGCACCACATCCGACAGCACGGGGGCAAGATCGACGATGGGTGCGGCGATCAGGGCGACTACGATCTCGATGTGGCCGATCCCCCGGTAGAAGACGGTGCTGGCGCAACCGCCCTCAGCCTGGATGCGAGCCGCGAGCCGCTCGGCGTTGCGTGGCTTGACGGTTTCATCAGCCAATCCTTGCAGCAGCAGCACCGGCGGATCGTTGCCGTCTACGAAGTTGACGGGCTGCGTCTGTTCCCAACCGTCAGGCGGCCCCATCAGGTCGCGCACGTCCTGATCTGTGAAGGGAAGAAAGTCGTAGGGACCGGCGAGTCCTATCGTACCCGCGACCGCCTTCGCAGGCTCGACGCCTACTGCACGTAAATACCGCTCGTCCAGCGTCAGCAGCATGGCGATGTGGGCACCCGCGGAATGCCCCATCAGCATAACCTGCCCGGGATCGCCGCCAAAACGAGCGGCATTGCGGTGTACCCACCGCACGGCGAGCGCGGCATCTTCGACGAAGCCGGGGAACTCGACCGCGGGATAGAGCCGGTAATCGGGAACGACGACGACGTACCCCTGCTCCGTGAGGGTGTATGCCAGCATCTTGTAGGTGTCTTTGCTCCCGCTCTGCCAGCGCCCGCCGTAGAAGAATACAATGACGGGGCGCGGCCTCTGCCAGCCGCGCGGGCGATAGACGTCGAGTGATTGGCGCGGCAGCTCGCCATAGGCGAGATCAGCACTGAGGGTGAAGCCGTCTTCCGGCACCAGCGCGTTGGCGATGCCGCTCCACGAGCAGGCGCCCAGCCCCAGCGCTGCGGCCATCGCGGGAATGCAGAGCAACCGGCGAAACCGCGCCAGATAACGGCCCGTAGAACTCTCCGATGGTGGTTTTGGCATGCCCGGCGCGGAGCGCGAGGAGCATGCCGCGCCGCGCCGTACGGGTGCCGCCGGCGGTGCCGCGGCGGCGCGGCGAACTCGTATTGCGCCGCTACCCGGCTGGCATCGCCGACGGCTCGAACAGCCCTGCTTCCCAGCCTTGCTCTTCATCTGCCGTAGAGAAGCGGTAGTCGATGAAAGCAGGTACAGGGTAGCCGCGCTGCGGATCGTTCTGCTTGACGGCCCTCTCGGTCCTGTAGACCGATCCGGCGAACCGGCATCCCGGCGGGTCGTCCCAGCCGGGGCTCAGCCCGTATTCTCGATGATGCGCATCGGCAGCGCCCGAATCCCGGGTTGGCTGGCGGTATCCGGCTCGGGCCGCGGGAGCATGGGGATGTTGCTTTCTTCGCTCATCGCATTCAGAGCCAGGTGGTAGATGGTCTCGACCAAGGCCGGGCGCGCGTGCACTGCCTCCGCGTACATCTCAACACTCGCGATAAGCGACGCGCCAGGCTCCAATATGCGGATCAGTTCCCGCGCGTTGGCCACGTGGATCTTGAGCAGCGCGACCTCTGTTCGGGCCGTATGCAACTCGACCCACTGCCGCAGCTCCTTGTTGACCCGCCCGCGCAGCCGCCGCTGCAGCCACTCGATGGCCGGGGTTACCGTCTGCCAAACGGGCCCCTCCTCCGCATCATCACTGCCTTCCCCGGCGGTGATCCCCTCCGCGTCCCGCTGCCCGAGCGCTACCAGCACGCGGTGGGTGAGGTTCTCAGCGTCGGCGGGCGGGAGCTGGTGCAGGCGCAGGTAGATCTCGATCGCGCGCGGCGGCGCGACACTCTTGCCCGCGTGCTCGATCAGCTCGACTGCATACGAAAGGTGAGCCTCGAAGAGCCGTTCGCGCCACAACGCGGTGGCGATGTCGATCTTGCGCTCGAGTTGCGCCGACAGCTTGGACTTGCTGGGGAGCCCAGCCATGTGTACCGGTCCTGGTGAAAGGTTGTCTCGTAGATGATGAACGCCGCGACAATCGTGGCGGCACATCCTTTCATCAGAACATCGGCGCGCGGCACCGAAACATTGAGTGCTCAGCGCCGCCCAAGGAAGTGATGCCAAGCAAAAGGAGGGTGGGGCCGTGACCCGGCGCCGAACGGTCAGTCTGCTCCGAAAGTCGTTCCGACTGCCCCGGACAGCAATATTTCTAGAATGGAAACCGACGAGACCAGAAAGCGGAGTTCGAAATGCGCGTCCTGATCCCCTGACGAAATTCTCTGCGCTGCGCGTCTGAGTGAAACGGAGTACCGTTAGGAGGTTGCCGTCCGCCTGTTTCAGCAGGAACGCCTCACGCTGGCGCAGGCGGCACGGCTGGCAGAGGTGGAGCGGCTCCGCTTCCAGCAGTTGCTCGCCAGCCGTGGAGTCTCGGTTCACTACGACATCGAGGAGTTCGAGGACGATCTGCAGACGCACCGCCCGCTTGGACGCATGTGATCGTCGTCAGCGACGCATCACCGCTGACCGCGCTCGGCACATCCCACCGGGAATGCTCGTTTCTACATACGCTCGAGAAACTCCCTCAGCCCCCGGCGGGCGCCCTCGGCGCCCTCGGCCGGCACCTGCACCGAGCCGGCGGAGATGATCAGCCGGAAGCCGAGTTCGGTCGAGACCTCCGGGTCGACAGTGTCCGACTCGGAGATGTAGAGCAGGAAGCCGCTGGTCGGGTTGGGCGTGGTGGGAAGGAACACAGCGACCATGTCCGGCGTCCGGGTGCGGTCGCGGATCACATCCGGCGCCGTGCCGGTGATGAAAGCAAGAGCCCAGAAGCCCTCGCGCGGGTAGGGGATCAGCACGCAGCGCTTGAACGTTCCCGTGCGGCCGTCCATCGTGCTGTGGGTGATCTGCGTAGCGGTGCCGTAGACCCAGGAGGCAAGGGGGATGCGGGAGAGGCGCCGGTCTAGCCAAAGAATGCCCGCGACCCCCGCCGCCGAGCGCGACAGCGCCCCGGCCACTAGGATGGTGATCAGCAGCAGACCTACCCCGAGCCCCGGCAGCGGGATCGGGAGAAAAGGCGATACATAGCCGCCGAGCAGTCCGTCGAAGAATTGGAACAGCCACATTACCGCCCACGCCGTCACCACGATGGGAAGAAGGATGGTGATTCCCGCGCGCAAGTCGCGGCGGAGCGTTACCAGGTATCGTTTGGGCCGCGCCACGGGCGGAAGATCTCCGGATTAGGCGGATGGGTGGTGCGTTGCGAGCCAACGCTAGCGCAGAGCGCACCGCTCGTGCCAACTCCTACCCTGGGCATACCGCTCGCGGTTCCTGTGAAAACCCTTTGGCTCCCGCTCAGGGGATGGGTTCAGGGCGTTGGCTATGGTCACCCGGTTCGCGCCCTGCCGCCCTGGCCGCGTCTTTGCGAGCCTGGCAGCGACCGTACACACGCGACTCCTACCGCGCCGCCATGATCTGCATCCTGCACGGCTATCTGCTCGAGGGCTCCGGAAGCAACCTGTGGACGCGCGCCATCGTCCAGTCGCTCTGCCGCCAGGGGGAGACGGTACACCTTATGGCGCAGGAGAACCACCCCGGTCGCTACGAGTTCATCACCGAAGCACGCCGCTATCTTCCGGACGGAACCGTAGAGACCATCTACCAGCAGGAGTCGCCGCACCCGGGCTGCTGCATCCTGCACAAGCCGCAGCTCGGCGACACTCTCCCGGTGTACGTGCGCGACGACTACGAGGAGTTCTCGCGCGTGGTGCCCATGGTGGATCTGCCGGATGCGGACATCGCCGAGTACCTCGAGCGGAACGTGCAGGCGCTGTCCCGCATCATCCGCGAGAACGGGATCACCGCGCTGCACGCGAACCACGCGGTGTTGATGTCTGTGGTTGCCCAACGCGCGGGCGAGGCGGCGGGCGTGCCCTTCGCCATCATGCCGCACGGCAGTGCTATCGAGTACGCGGTAAAAAAAGACCCGCGCTTCCACCTCCTCGCCACGGATGCGTTCTCAGCGGCGAGTCGCGTCTTCGTGATCGGCGACGAGATGCGCGGGCGGGTGCAGGATGTGTTCGGCGGCATCCCCAATCTCGCAGACAAGCTGACGGAGCTGCACCTGGGGGTCGACACGGCGCTGTTCGAGCCGCTGCCGCGAACCCGCCGTGCCGCGAACATCCAACGGCTGGCGGAGGCGGTGGCGCCCCTCGCTACGGGGAAGCGGCCCAAGCAGACAGAACGGCTGCGCGACGGGCTTTCGGGAGATGTTGGCCGCGCCGGCCTGCTCGACCTCTTCGCCGCCACCTCGGACTACGATGCCAAGGTGCCGGATGCCGGGCTGGCCGAAACGCTCGCTGCCGTAGATTGGGAGCGAGATCCAACCCTGCTCTTCGTCGGCCGGCTGATCTCGGCGAAAGGGCTGCAGGAGATCATCGCCGCGCTGCCGCTGATCCTCGCGCGAATCCCGGATTTGCGCCTGCTGGTTGTCGGCCATGGCCCCGCGCGCCAGCCCATCGAGGCGATGCTCTGGGCGCTCGAACATGGCGAGCAGGAGCTGTTTGAAAACGTCGTCGCTTGGGGACGGGCCCTCGAGGGCGATCCCGCGGGTGAGACGGAGGCGGAGATGTTCCAGAAGGTGCGCTGCTTCTTGGACGATCTCGTGGTACGCGGCGAAACGGATGCATACTTCCAGGCGGCGCGGCAGCGGGTTCGCCGCGAGAGGGTGATCTTCACTGGCTATCTCACCCACAGCGAATTGCAGCACCTCTTCCCCTGCGCCGATGCTGCCATCTTTCCCTCTGTGGTGCGGGAGGCGGGCCCGCTGGTATTCCTCGAGGCGCTCGCTGCCGGGGTCTTCCCGATGGGGACCTACTTCGGGGGGATGCAGGCCAGCATCGACGCTGTTTCGAATGCGCTGCCCGCGGCGGACGCGGCTTGCATGAAACTTAGCCCCGAACCGGCCCGTACCGTGGCGGATATCGCCGCGAATGTGCCGACGGCGCTGCACGTCGGGCCGCGCCACCGCAGCACCCTGCGCGAGGTAGCGGTCACGCGCTACGATTGGCGCAGCGTAGCGGGCAAGCTGGCGGCCGAACTCGCTGCCATGCAGCATGCCGCGGAGAGCCCGGCGGGAGATCCCGCAGGGGGAGCAAACGCATGACGGATCTGTTGGGGGAGAACTCGGTTTCACTCTCGATTGGGCAGATGGCGCTGCGAGCCGCGGTGGTCTACATCGCGGCGGTGATCATGGTGCGCCTCGGCGCATCGCGCGCCTTCAGCCGGAACACCGCGCTGGATGTGGTCATGGCGATCATCTTCGGCGCGACCCTCAGCCGCGCGATCAACGGGTCAGCGCCGCTCTGGCCGACGTTAGGGGCGGGGGCGTTGCTGGTCGCACTGCACTGGCTCCTTTCCGCGGTCTCGGTCGCCTTCGAACCAGCCGGCAAGCTGTTCAAGGGCAAGGTGCTAGTGCTGGTGCACGACGGCGCGGTAGACCAATCCGCCTTACGCAAAGCGGAGATCAGCGAAGCCGAGCTGCTCGCGGATCTTCGCGGCCAGCTCCACACCGACGACCTTTCCTGCGTGCGTGAAGCGCGCCTCGAGCGCGGCGGGCGTGTCAGCTTCGTCACGCGGGATGATCAACCCGCGTAACCCCGCGGTTCCTGGTGCTGTTGGAGAAGCCGCAGAGCAACTGTGT
>JBBSMO010000165.1:0-5825 GCA_038233155.1 Longimicrobiales bacterium | reverse complement strand
GCTGCGGATGCGGAAGGGAGCGTCGTCGAAGAGGTAAGGAATGCCGCCGGGAGCGCGCAGCGAATCCACATCTTCCAGGCTGTACTGGCCGACTGCACGCAGGAAAACGGCCCGCGAAAGCTGGTATTCGGCCCGGCCGCGGAGCAGGGTAGCCTGAGAATACTCCGAGCCGTTCTGACGCTCGATCAGGGCGTGGCGGATGCTGCTCTCGAGCCGCAACGAACCCGTCGGACGCGCCTCCGCACCGGCTTCGGCGGACCACTGCACTCCGCGGGTGCCCTCCGCGAAGATCGGCGTTTCCTCGCGCTGCAGCTCTGTGTTGAACGAAACGCTCTTGAAATACGACGAGCGCACCTGAACGCCGAGCCCGCCTAGCCCCCGCATCTCGCGGATCGAAGCGACAAGCGCATCTCCGGCAATCTGGGAACCATCCGGCAGCAGAATGGCATAGTCGTCATATCGGGCGGGATTGAGCACGAAGAACTTGTTCGAGCCGCCGAACTCGATACGTGTGTTACCGCGCAAGTTCAGGTTGAACCGCAGGCTCAGCATCCCTTCGTCGGCACCCCCGCCATCCCAGAACGAACGGCCGGGATAGATGCGGTTGCCGAACAGGTTCGCCCCCCAGCTTTCGAGGCGGGCACCCGGCGGGACAAAGAAATTGAGCCGCTGAAACATGAAGAAATCGGTGACGTCGCGCCGCCGCAGGTAGCCGCTCGAGGCGCGGAAGTCGCCGGGGATGTCCTTGACCTGCATGCGGAAGCCGTAGTTCCGCCCGCTGCGGTCGACGGATGCCTGCACGAGATGGCCGGTGAGCTCCTGCGCCGCGACGGCGACTGCGTCTCCGTCAATGATGGAGGTGTCGCCACCCGCAGAACTTGGCACCCAGCGCTTGGTCCAGCTTCCCGCAGCCTGGAATTGGAAGGTGTAGGCCCCGCCGAAGCGGATGCGGCCGTCCACGCCGCCCACGCGGTTGAACTCGCCCTCGGCCTCCCGGTCGGTGACCAGCGCGCCAACTGTCGAGCCGTCGCCCACATCGCGCTGCAGACGGCCGAGGTTGAACATGGCGCGCGAGGGGTTCGGCGCATACGTCGAGCTCAGCCCCGAAAGCGGGCTGTCGTCGAGAGCGCCCAGATATGCGACGTTGGTCGAGCCCGCCTTTCCCGTGAGCTTGATCCCGCCGATTGGGTCGATGATCGAGCGTGTATAGACCAGCGGTTCCGGCGTATTGAAGATGTCCGCTCCCTCGAGAAAGAAGGGCCGTTTTTCTGGAAAGCGGATCGCGAAGCGCTCATTGGTGGTGATCTGCCCGGCGTCAGCCTCGATCTGCGAGAAGTCCGGGTTGATGGTGGCATTCAGCGTGAAATTGCTGGTGATGCCGTACCGGACATTGAGCCCGGCATCTCCCTCGACGCCGTCACGCCGGAAGATGTCGTCTTCGCGCGAGCCGACGCGCTTCCCGGTAAGGGTCGGGTTCACCTCGAGCAGCCTGCCCGGGTCGAGTTCGCTGATCCCAGTCACGACTCCGCTTTGTGCCAGACGCGACGGCTGTCCCCGCTGGATCGGCGCCCACGATTCTTCGCCACCCGTCGCCGCGATGCTGCGGATCACGTTCAGCCCCCAGCTCTGCTGCTCGCCAGAGGGAAACTTGAGGCTCTTGAAAGGGATGCGGATTTCTGTTTCGTAGCCGTCGGCCGTCACCCGGCCGCGCGATTCGAAGAGAAAGTCCGCGCTCAGGTCCGAGCGTTCCTCGCGCCGGCCGCCGCCCTCGGTGTAGATGCCGTCCTGCTGGATGCCGAGCGCGTTCACCGAAAAGATGTAGGCGCGCCTGCGGTCGTTGAAGGTATCGAGCAACACCTGGATGTTGTCGTCCCGCTCGATCTTGTCGCGGTCCGCGAGTGTAGCCCGCAATGCCGCCGGGTCACGCACCGAGGCGCGGATGCCGATGTATAGAGCAGAGGGGGTGTAAAACAGCCGCACCTCGGTACGTTCCGATGCGGGCGCGCCCTCGGCCGGTTCGGACTGGGTGAAGCCGGTGAGCACCGCCGCTTGAAGCCAGGCGGGATCCGAAAGGTCGCCATCAATCGTGACCTGAGACTGCTCGACCCTCGGCAGATGCGCCTCGAGCTGGTTCTTCGAGCCATCGTAGACCAGGTCGTCCGGATCTGCGGGACCCGCGGCAGCAAGGGCGAACAGACCGGCGAGCAGCGGGATCAGCATCAGCGGGGTTGTAGGAATGCGGTTGGATAAGCCATGAAAGATAGCTCTTCCCGCTCGTCATCGGCAGGGGGTGGAGGACCGCGAGACATTGTCGTGACGCAAGAACCTTGTTATTCGTCATCTGGGTTGCAACGAACCGGGGCCGGTACATTCCTGTGGTCCGCATCATCAGGAGGATAGAACCATGTTGAAACCCTTGAAATTTGCTCTTTTCGCCACGGCTCTGCTGCTGGTCGCGGCACCGGTGGCGGAGGCGCAGAGCGGCTTTGCGCTCCGCGGCCACTACGTCTACAACTCGGCGAGCCCGGACCGCTTTCAGGTAGACGATGTCTCCGCGGCGGACGGCATCGGAGCGGGCGCTGAATACGTCCTTCCTCTCGGCATCGGCCTCGCGGTAGATGGGTACACCGCCGGCAGTTCGTTCGGGTCGCTCTCCCGCCGCGAGTTCACCTTGCTCGCCCAGGCGAACTACTTTCTGCGCCTCCCCGTCCTACCCGTATCTCCGTACGCGGGCGTACACGCGGGCGTGGGCAATGTGAGCTGGAAAGATGTAGAGGAAGGCGGGGTGGATCCTCAACTGCAGGACCGCACAGGCTCTCAGATCGGCTACCAGTTCGGAATCCGCTTCCAGCCGCTCGGCATCCTAGGATTAGATGCGCAGTACCGGCACCTCAGCCGCTCGGCAATGGAAGACCAATCGCCAGAGTTCGCCCGCTCGCAGATCGTGCTGGGGATCACCCTGTTCTGATCTGCGAAAGCAGCAGCGCATCACCCCCGGGTTGACAGCATGAAGGCGGAGCCGGGTTTCCCCGGCTCCGCTTCGCTTTGCAGCCGTGACCGGTCGAAAGCGATCTGCGAATTCCCAGGGGATTCTTCGGTCGCAAGCTCCCTCAGAATGACAAACGAAGAGCTGCGTCCAGACCGATAACCAACGTGAACACCCGCGGCATGCCGGCGCAATCCGCAATCCGCAATCCTCAATATTCCGTTCCTGAGCTCGCGCGGGCGCCGAGGTAGATCGCGTTCATGAGCAGCCCGGCGGGCGCATCGAAGACGACACGATAGACCGGGTCTTCGGCGAAGAGGATGATGCGACCGCGACCGACATCATCTACCGTGGCATAGGGCTGGCCGGTGTAGCTGCGGCGGGTGTTGTCCGGCCAGGAGAAGCCGCTGATCACCAGCCGGTCCGGGTCCGTAGTATAGATGACCGGGGTAGCGCCGCTCTCCGTCCGCCGCAGGGGAAGCGATTGCGCGAGCAGCGGGAGCTGGTCCGTGCGGAAGCCGAAGGTGAGCCAGTGCGCCAGGTCCAGCTCGCCGCGGAGAAAGGCACCGGGAACGGCGACGGGAGCATCGGGGCGGCTGCCGGGGCTGGCCGTAGGTGGCAGGAGCGGCGGCACCCCGCCTGTCACAGACTGATCGACGGCGCCGAGAATGACGACGATGGTGTCCGGCGGGGCGGCTGCGGTGTCCGGCTCGATATGACCGGTGCCGAATTCGCCGGCCTGGACGTAGTTGGCCCCGGCGCCATAGGCGATCAACGTGCCGCCCCGCTGCACCCACTCGGTGATCCGCTCCTTGCCTGCGGAGCCGAGTTCGCTGCTATAGCCCCCGCCGTGCGGCAGAATCAGCACGTCGAACTCGTCGAGCGGTGCCCCGGCGATGTCGGAGGCGCGGAAGGCGCTGAAGGGCTGGCCGACGCGGCGCTGGAGGGTGAACCAGAGCGCGCCATAGGATGTGGTGCTGACCCCCTCCCCCGCGAGCACTGCGATGCGAGGCTGGCGCAGGGTACGAGTCGCCTCGGAGCCGGTGCCCGTCGGCCCGCGCGTCGCGAAGGCCGTACGCGAGGGAAAAACCGTGACGCCTGCTTCGCGTGCCAGAGCATCGATCCGCTCGTGCAACCGCTCGGGGTTGCGGTTCACCCGGGCGATCATCGAACCCGGGGCGAATGCAGTGTCATCTACGATCAGGGACCGCGTGCTGACGGCCACATTGAACCCTTCACCCAGCAACCGGGCCAGGAGGCGGGTAGCGCCGGTGCTCCCCGGCGCCCAGACGTAGGCGCTGTGTGCACGCGCGGTCACGCCGCCGCCAGCACCGACCAGCACCTCTCCCGTCCAGCCACCAGCCGCCTTAGCGGCACCTTCCGGAAGCCGCAACGGTTCGGCGGCGAGGCCGCTCGCCTCGCCGCTCCAGAATGCGTTCACACCGGCCGCGAGCGGCAGGCTCCAAGCGGTCACATCGTAAAAGGCGTACCCTTCCTTTTCAGATTCCGCCAGGCGGATGTTGCGGGCAAGCTTGGCGAGCTCCTGCCTCGCGAATCGCTCCGGCAGCGGCACTTCGGGCGCGAGAATGGTTCGCGCTAGCCGGCCGTTCGGCTGCGCCAGGTCTATGAGGTATGCGCCGGCGGGCACCGCCCGCCGCTCGCGCCGCTGCGTCAGGTAGCCGGTGCCGGTCATCGTGCCCGCTCGGGCGACCCGCTGCACCTCGATTCCGTGGCGCAGCAGGGTAGTGACCAGCCGCTCCGCACTCGCCTTGTCGGTTTCGGGCAGTAAGACGACGGTGCGAAGCGTGCCGCGCCGCCCTTCATCAACTGCCGTAGCGAAATAGTCGTGAAAGTCACGCAGGCGCGCTTCACGGTTCTGCACCGCGGCCTCGATGGTAGCTAGCGAGGCGACGAAGTGGTGGGCGATTCCATCCGCGAAAGTGAGAATGGTGCCGTCGTCCCGGCGCCAGCGCACACCCCGTGACCCGCCACCGTCCGTCTCGTACGTCATTCCGGTCGCGCCGTGCAGCGCCGGATAGGTATCCCAGTAGCCGGGATAGAAGAGATCGAACACGTCACGGGTATAGTAGCTCCACCCGAACTGGTCGAACGCATTCGCATTCGCACGGCCGAACACCTCGAGCCACTTCTCGAGCGAGGGCGGGTAGAGCGGGTTGATGGGGTCGGCGGCGGGCGGAAAGAAATACTGCGTCGTTTGCCCGTGCAGATCCACGAACACCTGCGGGCGCCATCGCTGCAGCTCAGCGGCAACCGCACGGGTTTCTGTCTGGGTGAGGCCAAGCGCGTCGCGGTTGAGGTCGATCTGATAGTGGTTGTTGTTGGTGCTCATCCCCCATGGCGCACGGTGCTCGAGCGCCGCCGGGTTGGCATCTCCCATCACGAAGCCGTTGTACCAGGCAACGTGCCGCTCGTGGCTTTCCGGGTTGTGCGCCATGTTCAGCAGCGTCACCGCGCCCTCACGCAGCGACCGTGTCCGCGGGTCCTCGCCCGCGGCGAGCTGGTACGCGAGTTGGATGACTGCCTCGAACGCCGCCGTTTCGTTGCCATCGTTGGCCGCGTTGAGCCACACGGCGACCGGGGTGCGTGCGGCGATCTGCGCGGCCGCGGCGGCGTTGGTCCGGCGCGCGTCCGCTAGAGCCACCAGATCGCCGCGGATGGCATCCAGCCTAGCGATGTTCTCCTCGCTCGATATCGCCACCAGGTAGAGCGGCTGGCGTTCGACGCTTTGCCCGTACTGATACACCCGCACCCGCTGCGGCACCGCGCGGGCGAGGGTGTCTACGAAGCGTTCCATTCGCCCGTAGGTGGTGTGCCAGCT
>JBBSMO010000164.1:0-5848 GCA_038233155.1 Longimicrobiales bacterium | reverse complement strand
TGTCATCCTGAGCGCAGGGAAGGATCTGCAGTACAAGAGCAGAGATTCCTCGTGGAGCGTGTGGTGAGCGAAGCGAAGGGTTCGGAATGATGACGAACGGTACGAGAGCCTGTGCAACGGTCTTCCAGTACGTTCAGCCTTTCATCCGTTCTGGGTCGATGTCTCGTTCAAGGCACCACGCCCGGTACGCTGCCGGGGAAATCTCGGAGGGTTTGATCTCGCTGCGGCCGCCCCAGAACACATTCGTGTAGGCGACCGGAATGCCAGCGGCTGTGAGGTGCTCGTCGATCGCTGATTTGTGATCGAGGACGACCTGTTTGTCGGTGCCGTGGGCGACCGCCATGATGTTGACGTTGCCGAACTCCGGGCCGCCCTCGCGCCAGTAGGCGTGGGTGAGGATGTGGTGCCGGCCCACTTCGCGGCCTGCTTCTATTTCGCGCCCTTGCGGAACCTGCCAATGGAAGAGGGCATTGTAGCGGGTGACGCGGGTGCCGGTGGCGGAGGGTTTGACGTGTTCGAGAAAGGTCGAGAACCTTCCCACCACGCCCCGCCGGTTCAGCTCTTCGGCAACGGCGAAGAACTCTTCGAGCCCGGCTCCTGCCTCTTCCGCACGGCCGCGCCACGGCTGCTCGCGGATTTCGGAAGGATCCAGCTCGCGCTTCAGCGCGGACAGTACCCGCCACTCGCGTTCGTCCAGATCTACGACTTCGGGAACAATCACCCGCCCGGGTTCGTCAGATTTCGAGCCGGGTGGCATCCCCCTTCTGCGCACATGGCCAACGCCGAGGCTGAACAGCGCCTGCGCCGGCATCAGCCGAAAGCCCTCGGCACCGATCGTATCGCGCAGGTATTCGGCATGCTTCTGCATCGAAAAGGGTTTGGGCACCTTGAGGGTGGTCCAAAGGCGGTAGGCCGAGCCGGGGGTTTCCGCATCTGTCGAGCGAATGACCACATGGCCTGAGAAGGGGTCTTCGCGGAAGAGAAAGTCGAACCCGCTATCCAGGTTGGCGGGCGGAATTTGCCAGGCGACGAGGGCTCCTGGCGCGAGGTTGTTCGCCAGCAGCGTTTGGCGCACCCGGCGGATGGTGCCGGCCTCGAGCATCGCCCGAATGCGCTCGATCACCGTAGGCAGATCTACGCCGGAGAGGCGGCTGATTTCCGCAAAGGGAGTTCGGGCAAAGCCCTGGATGCGGTCCTCCGAGATCGCGAGGATGCGGGCGTTGACGGGGTCCGTTACTTCAACGGGAATCGTAGCTTGGTCAATCATCGTAAGATGCGTCTGTTGGGAGTGGCCGCTTGACCCCGGTTGTGCGATAAGCTTGGGCGGGTGCATCCGGCTTGACGCGCACCGCCTTCGCGGGTATGCCGACATTGACGTGCCAGGGCCGCACGTCCCGCGTAGCGACGGCGAGCGCTCCGATCATCGAATTGTCTCCGGCATGCACTCCCGCCAGCACCGTCGCATGATAGGTGATGCGTACCCCGTCGCCAATCACGGTGCGCGCGTTGGTGACGTCGCGCTGGTCTACAATCGAGTGGGTGTGCGAGTAAACGTTCGCGTAATCGGAAATCGAGACCCGGTTCCCCAGGACGATGCCGCCGCGGTCATCCAGCAGGACGTTGCGGTGAATGACCACATCATCACCAATTTCCAGGTTGTAGCCGAAAGAGACCTCGACAAAGTGGAAGCACTTGAAGTTCTTCCCGACCCGTTTGAAGATGTACGGTGCCAGGATGCGGCGGAAGCGCGGCCCAAGCCACACGTTGCCGCCCAGAGCGGAGCGGTCGAACATTTGCCAGAGCCACAGCAGCGGCTTCCGCTCCTGAAAACGTTCCGCATCAACCTCTGCATAGTACTCGGGCTCGAGGGTGACATTGCGCGCGTCCATCTGCGCGAGCGCCACCTGGCTGGCGATTGGCAGCCGCCGCAAGTCTGCCTCCGCGAGAGCGGGATGGAAGATGCTGGTAAGAATGCGGCGGCAGAGTTCCCAGCGATCATCGCCGCGCGCGAGCGCCCCGGCGAGTTCATCCAGCCAGCGGTCGTACAGATCGGTTGCTTGTCGCGCTGGGGCGACCTCGCGGAGTGGCAGAATGGGCATCGCGGCATCGGGGGGAAAGATCGGCGGCCGAACCCCAATTCTACCGCGTTGGCGGAGGACGTGAAAGTGCTGGCGAGATCCTGCCCGCCCCGGGCGGGGCGAACAGACCCGCCGAAACCTCCTCTGGGGTAGCAGCGTATAGGAAGTGCGGCGGGAACGATGCCTGCAGTGACCGCCGCAGCTATCGGCACCATCATTGTACGTCACCCGCTTCAGGACAGAGTTCATGGACGAGGTTCTGCGCCGGCGCCTTTGGCGCCACATCGAATCACTTCCGGACGAGCAGGTGTACCAGGTACTCGACTACATCGAGTTTCTCACCTCGAAGTACGCGCGCGGCCCCGTCCGCGGGGCGGGCTCGCCGGTGCAGCGCTTCAGCGAACGGCTGCAGGACCGGATGCGCGCGCAAGGCGTTGGGCTGCGGGCTATGAAGGGTACCTTTGAAGCCGTGGGTACAGCCGACCGGATGTTGTCCGGAATTGCCGAAGCGGGGCGGACCATCATCCGGGAAGTTGAAGAAGGATTGGCGCCGCCTCCCCCCGCTGCCCGGCCGCCTGAACCGCAGCGATCTATCGCGGCTTCAACACCGCCGCCGGCAGACAGCGCGGAGCCACCCGCCTGATTGCCGCCGGGTGAGTTGCGGTTGACACCGACGCCCGTTGCGGCGTAGCTTTCGTCATGGAGCGAACTGTCACGCCACCGCCCGAACCCGCCCTGTCCGCGCGCGCACCCGCCCTTGGACACGGCGGGTTCTCGCGTTCTACCCCTGCGATGCACCCAGCGAAAATCCAGCAGCGCATAGTCGGAGAAGGTCTGACCTTCGACGACGTACTCCTTGTTCCGCGCCACTCGACGGTACACCCGCGCGACACCGATCTCGGCACCCGCCTCACCCGTGGAATCCGGCTGGCCATGCCGCTGGTCTCCGCGGCTATGGATACGGTCACCGAATCCCGAATGGTGATCACCTTGGCGCGCGAGGGCGGCATAGGGATCATTCACAAGAACATGCCCGCCGCGCGGCAGGCGGAGGAGGTAGACCGGGTCAAGCGTTCGGAGAGCGGGATGATCCAGCAGCCGGTCACGATATCGCCCGGCGACACGCTCGAGCAGGCGGTCAGACTGATGGAGCGCTTCTCGATCAGCGGCGTTCCGGTAGTCGAGAACGGCGGCACCCTTCGCGGCATTCTCACCTCGCGCGACCTGCGCTTCGAGAGCGATCTCGGCCGGACCGTAGCGGAGGTGATGACCCGTGAGGGTCTGATTACCGCACCGGTAGGCACGGACTTGGAAGAGGCTGAGGACATTCTGCACCGCAACCGGATCGAAAAACTACCCGTCGTAGACACCAACGGGCAGTTGCGCGGGCTGATCACCTTCAAGGACATCAACAAGCGCCGTCAATTTCCCCATGCCTGCAAGGATGAGCGCGGCCGTCTGCGCGCGGGGGCGGCGGTGGGCGCGGGCCCGCAGGATCTCGATCGTGCCGCCGCTCTGGTAGATGCAGGTGTTGATGTCCTTGTGGTGGATACAGCCCACGGGCATTCGGAAGGGGTGCTGCAGGCGGTAGACGCCATGCGGCAGCGCTTCCCGGACGTGCAGATCATTGCCGGCAACGTCGCCACACGCGCGGGCGCCGCAGCCCTGGTCGAGCGCGGCGCTGATGCGATCAAGGTTGGCGTGGGTCCCGGTTCCATCTGCACCACCCGCGTAGTCACCGGGGTCGGAGTCCCGCAGTTGACGGCGATTTTCGCGGCCGTCGAGGGAGTGGAAGGCCAGGTTCCCATCATTGCGGATGGCGGGATCAAGTACTCGGGCGACATTGTCAAAGCCCTCGCCGCTGGCGCTCACTCGGTGATGATGGGGAGCTTGCTCGCCGGCACCGAGGAAAGTCCCGGCGAGGCTTTCCTGCTGGAAGGGCGCCGCTTCAAAACCGTTCGCGGCATGGGCAGCCTGGGTGCCATGGAGGAGGGATCCGCAGATCGCTACTTCCAAGAGGCCGGTGATAAAAAGTTCGTGCCGGAAGGGATCGAAGGCCGGGTACCCTACAAAGGAGCCGCGGCCGACACCCTGTATCAGCTCACGGGCGGCCTGCGTTCAGGAATGGGCTATCTCGGCTGTGGGACGATAGAGGAGCTGCGGACGGAAGCGCAGTTCGTACGGATTACCGGCGGGGGTCTTCGAGAGTCGCACCCGCACAACGTGACCATTACCCGCGAAGCGCCCAACTACTACGGGTGACGCGGGTGCTTTCGACCTAGTTTACTACTCGGGTTCGACCCAGGAGCCAATGCCCAAAATCCCTCTGCTTCATCTCGCCCATGCCCGCTCCGGGGACAAAGGCGATACCGCCAACGTGGGCGTCATCGCCCTCGAGCCCGAATACTATCCGGTGCTGGTCGCGCAGCTCACGACCGAACGCGTTCGCGAGCACTTCCGCGGAATCTGTTTGGGAGATGTCGAACGCTTCGAGCTTCCGAATCTCGCGGCATTGAACTTCCTGCTGCACAACTCTCTCGGCGGGGGCGGGACCGTGTCGCTAAAAACCGATGCACAGGGGAAGACGCTCTCGACTGCTATGCTGCGGATGGAGATAGACGTTCCCGAGGAGCTGATGCCGGCAGCTCAGAGCCGGTCTTGAACCAGGCGGACTTGGTACTGCTGGAAGTAGCTGAGGGCGTCGCGTGGCTCACGCTGAACCGCCCGGACAAGCGCAACGCCCTTAGCGGCGAATTGATAGCCGCGGTGGCGTCGGCACTTGCTTCGCTGGAAGCTGATGCAAGAGTCAATGCGATTGCCCTGCGCGGCGCGGGCAAGGATTTCTGTGCGGGGGCCGATCTGGCGGCACTGCAAAAGATCTCGGAGGCAGACCTGGTCACCAACCTGCACGACGTAGATGCGCTCGCCGCACTGTTTCTACAGATCCGGCGTCACTCGAAACCGGTGGTGGCGCTGGTTCACGGCCGCGCGCTCGCCGGCGGCTGCGGTCTCGCCACCGCGTGCGACATGGTACTCGCGGCGGACGATGCGCGCTTCGGCTACCCGGAGGTGAACCTCGGCTTTGTGCCCGCGATGGTAATGGCGATGTTGCGCCGCAACGTTCCCGAAAAGCGCGCTTTCGAGATGGTGACACTCGGGAATCAGATATCTGCGGCGGAGGCCGCTGCCATTGGCCTGATCAACCAAGCCATTCCAGCGGATGAGTTCGACGCAACCGCCGCCGGTATGATGTCCCGCCTGGCATCGCAGAGCGCTTCCGCGCTGATCCTTTGCAAGCGCCTGCTGTACCATCAGGACGGGATGAGCTTCGAAACCGCCCTCCGGGCAGGCGGAGATGTGAATGTGCTCGCCCGATACACCGACGATATGCGGATAGGCCTCGCCCGCTTTCTCGAGAAGCGCCCGTGACCGGCGGTACAGTGACACCCTGCCGGTAGCAGGAAATGGCGGGACTGCGGCAACCGAACGGGCAACCAGCGCGTCACCTTCGGCTTCGGATAGTGCTTTTCTTCGCCGCTGCGGGGCTCTGGCTCTCAGGGGTTACGGCGGACAGCGGTTGGTTGACGGGCAGCGCAATCGTAGTGGCGGCGGCGGCCGGTCTGCTGCGCTTCATCCCGGAACGGCCGGAGCCGCCGCCAGAAAACGACTGATAAAGCCGACGGGTGTATCAAACAGGCAGCAGCAAGAGCAGCTACGGCGCTAGAATGCGCCGCCCGTACGCCACCCAATCACCAAGGTTGGACCAGTGC
>JBBSMO010000163.1:0-5858 GCA_038233155.1 Longimicrobiales bacterium | reverse complement strand
GTGCCGAGCGCCCCCCGTCTGACCCAAATCAGCCGCGTTGCGCGGGTCGTGTGCGTCTGCGGTGGGCTATATCAGGGGCTGTCTCGAGGCGATGCTACCGCCTTCCGACAGCCCCTGTTTTCATCGTCGAACGCTTGTTGTTCCCGACGGCAATTGACAGCTCAGGACATGTCGCTGCTCAAACAGCTCTCGAAGACCGCGGCATCTTCGTCGGCGTCGCACCCCGGAATCCCTTCCACTCCGAACAAATCCGTTCCTCCTGTCAAACCGAGCTGAGTCAGATCGCGAAAGGTGCCAAACCGCTCGAGCGCAGGCTTCTCATACATGGTGCCTCCATATGCAGAACGTGAATCCGGGCGATGTTGCCCGGCAACGATACGGCCAGGCGGCCGTGCCGATCCCCCGCCTCACCCGGCCGCGGCCGTGGCGAGACTCGATATCCCGAAAAGCGGGCTGCTGACTCCGCGCGCTTCGTTGCGACGGGCGCGGAGCCACAGCTCGGCTTGAAAGGTGAGAAACAGGTTGACCCCCAGATTTCCTCCTCCATGTTCCAAGAACTCACTCCAGCGCCGCCGGAGCGTTGCGCCGTCCACGACGCCGAGTTCGGCGAGCGCGAGCGGGCCTTGGAACACGGTCTCCAGCAACGGCGCGTGCGTCTTGCGCAGAGACCGATCGAGATAACCACCTGTGGTGCCGGTATGGTAGCGACGAGGCTCGAGAACCTTGTCCGGCAACAGCCCGCGCATCGAGCGCCGCAGGAGGCGCTTGATTTCGCGGCCTGACGAGCGCTCCGAGACCGGGCGCGACAACGCGAACTCGACGATGCGCCGATCGTACAACGGCGCGCGCATCTCGACGCCATTTTCGAGCGCGAAGCCACACACGCGCTGGGAGACGCGCGGGTAGAACGCATGGGTTAGATACCGCTGCGTTTCGTGCGCCGCAAGGTCGCCCCCGGTCCGGCGGGGGGTATGCCGCAGCTCCCGTTCGAGCAGGCCATGCCTGCGCGCGAAGTCGGGCGCGATCCACTCCGGCACCGGGCGATCGAGGTAGCCGCGCAAGGCCCGCCCGCCGCGCACCACCCTGGCGGCAGCCAGCACAGGGTCAGGCAGAACGGGCTGCACTACCCAGCGGAACAGCGTCCGTAAATCACCGCGCCCCAACCCCTTTCCTCTGCATTCCCGCACGAGACGGTGCCAGCGGCCCGTGCGGAACAGATCCGCCAGGTAAACCAGTGAGACCTGAAAGAGCTGATCCCCGCCCGAACCATCGAAGCCGACGTGCGTGCCGACGCTTCGGCTGCCTTGCGCGAGCGCCCGGGTGCCCATCTCGAAGGCGTGAGCGAAAGGTTCGTCACGCACCGCCGCGCGCTCCGCCGGCCGGTCCAACAGCGGAATGTTCCGAATGTCCAGCCAGTGCACGGGAGCACCCCAGTGTTCAGCTACGGAGGTGATCAGTTTGACTTCCCGTCCCGGGTCACCCGGGGGGTAGCTGATCGACACCGGCCGAAGGTGTGCCTGGTTCCCCTGCTCCCGAAGCGCTTGCTGCCCGGCGCCGAAGATGGCGGTCGAATCCCATCCCCCGCTCAGCCAGACGCTGGTCGGGCCGATGGGTGAGAGGCGCTCGGCGACAGAGCGCGTCAGCAGCACGCGCAGGTGCTCGGCCGCCTCCTCGAAATGCGGCCCGCCGGCGTCCCGAACCGGCGGGGGAAACCAGTGCCGCCAGATCCGCGAGGTGCCCTGCCTGTGTTCCAAACTCGAGCCGGCCGGTAGAGCCGATACGTCGCGGAACGCAGTCTCGTGCGGCACGGCGAACAAGCCGGCCGCGTCCGCCGCCACCGCCACCACATTCAGATCGGACCCACAGCGCGGGTGGGCGAGAACGGCGGAGACCGTAGACGCGACGATGAGCGCGTCTCCCAAATCCGCATAGAAAAGCGGGCGCCTGCCGCCGAAGTCGCGCGAGCAGAATACCTGCTTGTCCCGTGCGTCCCAGAGAATGAAGGCCCAGTCTCCCTCGAGCCGGTCCACACATTCCGGACCCCATGCCCGGTACGCCGCAAGAATCAGATGGCTGGCAGTGTCTGCAGAGGCGGGTACCCGCTCCTGTTCGAGCTGGCGACGGAGATCCTCGCGATAGAAAATGGACGCGTCGGCCGCCACAGTGCATCTCCCGTCCCCGGCAACGAGCACGTCATCGCTGAAACCCCGCGCCATTTCCCAGGAATAACGGGTGACACCGAGCACCGCTCCCGCATCGGACCAAAGCTGCGTACGGTCACCCCCGCGGCCGGGCATCCGCGCCAGCATCTTGCGAACGGTGCTCCCGCCGGAGTGGCTGCCGTGCGAGGAAAAAACGCCGACGATGCCGCTCATGACTCTGGAATGGAGGTCGCAGCTTGCCATCGCAGGAGGTGGTCCCCCGCGATGGCAAGCCGCGCCGAGATTACCGCGCTCCCCGAGTGATGCGCCAGATCGCGCCGGTACCCTGCCGCTGTACGAACGGCGGCATAGCGCTGGGAATCACCTCTACCACGCCGAAATCGACAATGTACATGGCACCGTCCGGCCCGAACGCCACGTCGAAGGGGCGATTCAGTCCCTCCCCTTCAGCCGGCTGTGGAGTTCGGTTTCTGACGAACGGCGTCACTACGCCCGTAGCGGGATTCACACGCACCACCCTCCGGCCAACCTGCCTCTCCCGCAGCGGGTTGGTGTTCGGTCGCAGGTCGCCGAACTCTGCGGCGAAGACTTGGCCCGCCAGGTTGCCCCACGACCGGGGTGCCACTCCGATGAACGAGGGAGAGGACTGCCACTCGTGCCTGCCGAGGAGCAACGACGGGTCCGGCGCGCTCAACCCGCTCGCCGCGAGATCGATCACGAAGCCCAGATCCTTGCCGATCGGCCGCCCATCGATGAAGATCGGGGCTTGCAGCGAGTCCGGCACGTCAAACACGGCATCGGTCAGCGGCTCGTCCGCCGCGCTGAAGTTGGCGTGGCCGTACCAGGTGCCTTCGCGAACCCGGAACGTTCCATCCAGGGTGTCCTGAACCGGGCGTGAGCCGCGGATGTCGTAGCCGTTCTCAGCTACGTACATCGCACCGCTCTGCGGGTCGAAAGCAAGCCCGAGCAGGTTGCGAAACCCGTCGGCGAAGGGGCGGACCGTCGCTTCCGCGTTGTCCGGGTCGAAAACCAGGATGGAGCCGCCGCACTTGTTCACGCCCGGAATCACCTGTCCCGGGGTCGTCGGGGTCCCGAAAGGAACAAACGCCCCCGTTAGCACGGAGTCGCCCTGCTGCGGCGTCCGGAAATCGGGCGTCTTGAAGTTCCGGCCTGTGAGCGTCAGGTCCCGGCAGGGTCGGGAGTGGACGTTCGGGCTCAGCATGATGAACGGGGCGACGTCCAGACCCATCACGGCTGCGTTGCCGGTTTGGCCGACGGTCACGTACATGCGTCCATCGGGTCCGACCACGACGTCGTTGATCTGGTGCTCGCCCTGACTGTCAATGATTCCGGTCAGGATCTGCGTCACCTGCCCGTCGAGCGTAACCCGGGAAACGGTGCCCGTCAGATCGGTGGCGGAGCGATGGGTGATGAAGAACGCGCCGTTATGCCAGGTAAGGCCGATCAGCGAAGGCTCCACTTCATCTGTCACGTCGATCACCGGCGTCGCGCGCCCGTCCTCGACACGCAGAATCCGCGATGGCGCGATTTGCCGCGGGGGCCCCAACCCGCCGCCCGCCTCGGCCACGTACATCCGCCCCTGGTCGTCCCAGGTGACGGAGGTGGGGAAGGTGAGGCCACCCACGACTTTTTCGGCTCGGAAGCCGGGGGGTAGAGCTAGCTGGTTGTCCGGGTCCGGGCGGGCCGGCTGCGGCGTGATGGTCACGCGTATCACGGATGACGTAGCCGGAATGTCGAAGCTGGGGTGGCGGTCGGCAGCGCGGCGGATCGGCACCGTTTCAGACGGTCCCACATTGGTCGCCATCGGCGGCTGCACCGGCTTCTGGAAGGGACCGGTACCCGGCGGAGAGTCCTCTTCCGTACCGGCGTCGTACAGCACCAGTTCGGATGTCACATCGCGACGAATCGGCTCGCCCCGGTCGAACAAGGCTAGTCCACCGTCGCCGAAGGCGTAGAACCAGTCGTTGGATTGCACGAACATGGTCTCGATCTGGAGCCGGTCACCGGGAACTGCCGTTACGGTGAAGGTAGCCGATTCACCCGCCAAGATCGCGGGGCCATTGTCCGGACCACCCGGGGACAGGAAGACCCCACTCCGTTTGACGTTTGGCGCCTCGCGAAGGAGGGTGGATTCCGAACCGAGCGGGAGCGGCGGTCCCGGAAACCCGTCCTCGGCAATGCGCTCCGTCCCCTCGTCGGCGAGTGCGCCCACGGTGAAAGCCGGGTCGCTGCCCGTGAAGGTCGCGAACGCGCCCGGCGAAAGCGGCACCGTGCCCATGGCCCGATCCGTATCCAGCAGCCCGGGTTGCGAAACGTTCTCGATGGTTACGGTGAAGGTGGTGGGAGTGCCTTTGCCCTGCAGCTCCGGTACGCTGGTCATGCGGATCTGCGCGCAGGCGACTGGCAGCGACGGGTCATACACCTGCTGCCCGCCGGGAGCCGTCACAAACCCGCCGTGCACCACGACGACCAGCTGGTCCACGGGGTGCAGGTCGAACGGTGATACGGCGGCCTGCAAGTCCGCGAACGAAGTCTTCTGTAGGTAGTTGACCACACCCTGCGGGGTGGCCGTTGGAAATGTCTCGGCGGTGCCGTTCAGCTGGTCGTCCAGCGGCACGCGGATCGCCCCGTAGTCCGGCAGTCCTTCCGGCACCGAAATGAGCTGGTCCGGGTTGGCAGCGCTTTCCGGCGAGCCCGGAATCCGCCTCGCCGCAGCCGGCGCGGGGCATGTGCTGTTCAGCGAGCCCTCCAGCCCGTGAATGTGCTGCGGATGGATGCGGCCCGGCACCGTGCCTGTGGCGTACACGCGTGCGGTGAACTCTCCGTTGTTGATTGCGAATGCAGCGGCGCCGCCGACCCCGGAGTTGTTCAGCGGCGTCAGCTGCGCCACGAACAGCTCCGGCTGTGCCTGACTCTGCGCGAGATCTGCGCTGGTTGCGGTTGCGAGGGGCTCAGGCTGATCCGAACATGCGACTCCGAAGAGCGCAAGGGCACCGGCCAGGCCGGTGCGGAGGTAACTGCCGAACGTTCCACTCATTGCACTACGACTCCCCATGCCGCCAGAGGCTTGTCGCTGCGGACCAGGGACGGCGTCCCGGAGCTCAACGAATGATGCGCATGAACCGACTCGGACACCCGGCCTCGACTCTGCGGCGATCGCCGCTGCGCGGCGAGCAAGGCGGGCAAGGGGGATTGGTTCCCCCGCCATATTCCACTGTTTTTGTAGGGTAAAATTTCGAAGCAATTCCCATTCCATCTGCTACAATTCACGTAGCGGCATCGGGCCCCGGCAGGCGCTACACGCGAAGAGTCACCCGCAGTCGGCAGGTCGCCGATCGGCTGGGAACCCCGGGCGCCGGGAACGCGGTGCAGCAGTGTCGTTGCGACCGCCCGAGGGCACCGCACCCATCCGCCGGGCGCGCTTGCGGTTGACCGGCGCCCCGGTGCGGCAGTATTGTTAAGCGTCAGCCGGTTCGTCGGGGCCCATAGCTCAGTCGGTTAGAGCAGCGGACTCATAATCCGCCGGTCCCAGGTTCGAGTCCTGGTGGGCCCACTCGGCAACCCCGCGCGCGTCTCCGCGCCGGCGGCGGCGAAGGAGAACATCCTTCGCCGCCGTTCCGTTTGGCACGCTGCCTTCCAGGACCCCCCTTCCCCGGCCCTTCCCCCGCAAGGGGG
>JBBSMO010000162.1:0-5940 GCA_038233155.1 Longimicrobiales bacterium | reverse complement strand
GACGTCGCTGACGATCCGGGCCGGGGGTGCGGCGTTCGGCGCATCCAATGAGGAGCAGTGGTGGGGGCCGGGGATCCGCAATGGCATCGTGCTGAGCAACAACGCTCCGGGTATACCACACCTTTTTCTGCGCACTGACGGGCCGGTGAGCACTGCGTTGGGCGATATCGAGGCCATGTGGATGACGGGTACGCTCACGGAATCCTTGTTCTTCGATACGGACGAGGCGAACGACCTGCGTTCCATCACTGCCTTTGCACTGACCTACCGGCCGCTAAGGGAGCCGAACCTCACGATCGGGCTGGCAAGAGCCGTGTATCAACCAACCGCCGGCTTCGGGGAGACGCTGGGCGATGCGCTGGCCGTGGTCACCTATTGGAGGGCAGAGGCCCGCACCGACAGCGCAGAGGCGCGCCACCCCGAACAGATCCTGTCGCTGTTCGGCCGTTGGATTTTCCCCGCCGCCGGTACGGAAGTGTACGCGGAGTGGGCGCGGACGGAATTGCCCCGCTCGTTCCGCGATCTCCTCGTTGCGCCGAACCACTCGCAGGGATACACGCTTGGAATGCAGTGGGCGCGAACGGCTGCGAGCCTCGGCGGCATCGTCAAGCTGCAGGGCGAACTGACGTACCTTGAACAAAGCGCGGCATTCCGCGAGCGGCCGGGCCCTGGCTTTTATGCGAGCACCGTGGTTCCGCAGGGGTACACACACCGCGGCCAGGCCGTGGGTGCCGCCATCGGTCCCGGTGCTTCCAGCCAGTGGCTCGCTGCCGATCTCCTGGCGGATCGCTGGCAGATCGGGGCGTTCGCAGACCGCACGCGGTGGGATAACGACGCGTTCTACCGTCAGGCGACCGGCGGCAGCTTTCTCGCGCACGACGTGTCGCTGGGGGGCGGCCTTCGCGGGGCGTGGCGCTCCCGGTGGGGTGATATTGCGCTGCGCGTGTCGCGATCCAAGCGCTACAACTACCTATTTCAGAACCCGCTGACCGGCTTCGGCGACGCCGGCGAGGACATCTTGAACACCACCTGGGAGATGTCGGTGGTGCCACACTCGTGAACACGTAGCGCAAGCGCCGCCGCGCCGCGCCTCAAGATCTGAAGCCCAGCAGCAGGCGGAGTGCGTGCCCGCGCCCGCGGATCAGCTCCCGTTCCGGCGGCTCGAGCAGGCGGGACCACCCGGCCAGCGCGAACACCGGCAGACCGACCAGCAGGACGGCGACTTTCGCCGGTGCGCCCGACGCGAACGCCCCCGCGGCGAGCGCCGCCACGCCGGTAGCCGCGAGTATGCCAAGCCTTCGGAACGACGACGCAGCGGAGGGCGCCAGCCTGCGCGCGAGGAGCAGCAACAACGCCCCGTCCACCATCACCCGCGCGGTCCAGGCGAGAGCGGCGCCGACAATGCCCCAGGCGGTTATCATCCACCACAAAGCGAGCAGGTAGAGGGGCAGCTCGGCAAGGTGCAGCTTGCCTGTCCATTCGGGCCGTCCGGCTCCCTGCACGAGGGTGAACGGCACCTGAGCCAGGCTGTTCGCTAACACCCCTATCACCAGCACTTGCAGCACCC
This sequence comes from Longimicrobiales bacterium, assembly GCA_038233155.1. Taxonomy (GTDB): domain Bacteria; phylum Gemmatimonadota; class Gemmatimonadetes; order Longimicrobiales; family Longimicrobiaceae; genus JBBSMO01. The sequence continues at coordinate 4,373 of JBBSMO010000162.1, read as the reverse complement.
GGGTGCTATTCTGCGCGAACTCCGGCCCGAGCCAGAGCCGCAATGCAGGTTCCGCGATCACCACTGCGACCAGCGCGACCGGGAAGAGGACCAGCAGCAGAACACGCATCGCGGCACCCGCTAACTTGCCAGCCCGCGCAGGATCTGCACGGAAGCTGCTTGCGAAGGCGGGAAAGAGCACGGCGAGCAGCGCACCGGGAATGAGAAGCAGCTTGATCACCACCTCGTACGGCGTCACGTAGTACGCCACGGCGGCCATCGAAAGCACCGCGCCGATCAGGAACCGGTCCAGGTACACCATGATCGGGCTGACCACATTCGTGACGGTCATCCACCCGCCGAAGCGGATCAAAGGCAGGACGCTGCCCGCCTGCACCGCCACAGCTCCGCTCAATGCGGGAAAGGCGCGCAGGCAGAGGGCGAGGTGCGCTGCCCAGGCAAGCAACCGTGCCGCGACCAGAACCGCGACTACGGCTGCCAAGCTGTTCGTAAAAGGAAGAACCAGCAGCGGCGACAGATACATTGCCACACCGAGCGGCACGCGCACCGCGTTGACGAGGTCGAAACGTTGGAGTGCCTCGAGCACGCCCCGCAGCCCCGCCGTGGTAATCACCCACGGCAGGGAGAACGCGAGCAGGTATAGGGAGGCGAGAGCCTCCCGCTGCAGGGGTCCCGGAACGTTGAGGACGCGGCCGGTGAGCCACGGCGCTAGCAGTGCGAGCGCAAGTGCCCCCGCGGTTCCCAGCACGAACATCAACAGCAGCGCCGTCCAGGTGAGGCCGGGAGTACCGCGCGTATCGCCGGTACCGAACGCATCTGCCAGCAGTTGGGTGAGTGCTCTGCTGATCCCGAAATCGAAGAGGCCGAAATACCCGATCGCCATCCAGGCGAGGGTGAGCACGCCGAAACGCTCGGTTCCCAACCCCTCGATAACCAATGGAATGGCGACCAGCCCGACTAGCAGTGGCGCGAGTTGCCCCGCGAAGTTCAGCAGGGAATTCCGCACCAGCAGTGATGCCGGCGTGGATCGTTGCGCCGGGGAGGATGGCGCCGGCGAAAACTCGTCCGCGTTTGGGGCTAGCGCATCGAGGAGGCGGGGCCGATCCTTGTCAGCCGGCAAGCGGGATTTCCCAAACACCTAGCAGCCGGATGTCGTTCACGCCCCGCCGTGTCGGCATCCGCACCTCTGGTATCGTGAACGCCTCATAGGGTGCCCGCGGCCGGACCAGAATCGTGCCGGTCACCTCCCCGTCCTGCCGCGGAACGGGTTCGAGAAAGAGAGGGAAGCGGCCGAACTGATCGGTGCGCACGATGGTGGTATCTGGGCGGACCGGTATTCCGCCGGTGCGGCGGAACTCGACCTCTACGCCCGCTGCACGCTCGCCACTGTCCGCGTAGCGCAGCTCGCCCACATAGCTGATGTGGGGTGGCCCCGGCAGCGGTCCCACCCCGTACAAGCCGAGGGCACGCACATCTGCCCGAACTCGGATTGGGGCGATGGTGACACGTCCCGCATTGAAAACGAACCCTTCGAATGGGGCTGGCGGAAAGAAGACCAGGTCGCCGGAAACCGGCGCGGCGCCACTGGCCGGCATGTCGAAGGTGAAGACACCGTTTTCACCGGAAACCGCAGTGGCGGGAGCGATGCTATCGCCGCCGCTGGCGGGGCGGAACTCGACCCGCACCCCTTCGGCGAACTCGCCGGAGAGATGCCAAATCACGCGCCCCTGCGCGCTCAGGTACGGATCGGCACATGCCCCTGTGCCGGCGCACGGGTCGCACGCCGCCGCACTCATCCAGAGCATCGCGAGTACACCCGCCCGGCTGATGTTGCGCCGGCCACCGCTTCGAGTTGCCATTTTCACATCAATCCTTTATCGATCTGTCATCCCGCGCCAGATAGCGCTCGCGCGCTCGCGGTCTCCGGCCGCGATGTACTGAATCAGCCGCACGATACGTGTCGGGTAGAAAAACGCGCTGAAGCGCATCGCCTCGTTCTTGCTATAACGCCTCCGCACCAGGCGGCGCCGGTTGCGGTCTCGCAGCACGATCTTGTGCGGCGCCACCGGCGGCTCCTGCACCGGCACCCGGTGGAGCAGCCGCGCACGGGGCTCGTACAGGAGGCGGTACCCCATCTTCCGCAGGCGCAATGACAGCTCGGCATCTTCTACATAAATGAAGAAATCTTCCTCGAAGGCGCCGGCCTCGCGCAGCACGCCCGCCGGAAATAGCATGCAGCAGCCAGTCAGAAAAGTGACTTCTTCGGTGCCTTTCACACCCTGGGCCGCGTCGGGCTGCCCCTCGAGTCTGTGCAGCCCGAGCGCGCGCTTCCGGTCGAAGTCGCCCCCGCCGAACCAGATACGCGCGGGGTCATCAAAATACAGGATCTTGCCGCCGACCGCTCCCACGCCAGCAGCGGCTTCCGCGGCTGCCACCAACGCGGCCAGGCAGCCCGGCTCGACCACCGTGTCGTTATTGAGCACCAGCACATAATCGCAGCCGAGCTCGAGCGCGCGCCCAATGCCGAGGTTGTTCCCGCCAGTGAAGCCTAGGTTCGCTCCCGTCTGCAGATACTCGGCCTTTGGAAAGCGCTCGTGCAGCCGCTCTCCAGAGCCGTCCCGCGAGCCGTTATCCACCAGCACCACCCGCAGCCGGGCGTACCCGGTCGCGTACAGCGACTCGATGCACGCGGCGGTATCGCTTTCCGCCTCTAGGTTGATCAACACGACGGCGACGGAAGGCGCAACGACGGCGGCCGTGCTGCCTTCGGAGACGCGGTTCACTGTCCGCTGTTCTGTGGTCGGCGTCATTCCTCTCCGCCGGATAGTTTCGACGGCTTGAAAAGCCTCGGCAATGCGCCCCATACGCCAGCGAGCGGTCGCACGATGGTCACGTGGCGCTCCCTGCTGGTGCGCCCGGAACTTGCCGGTTCGGGAAAGGCGTACCGCCTGACGGGGGGCGCCCTTTCCACACCAGCCGCAACATTTCGCGGCGGTACCGCGCGTTCGCTTTGGTGCGGGGGGAAGGTAGCAGCGCGGCGGGAATCCCGAAAACCGCCTCTCGGGCGGCGAAGCCGATCAGCGAGGAAACCCGGAACCATTGTTCGCCCCGTTCACCGAAGTGTTTCGAGAAGTAATCCAACCGGTTGCGAACCATCTCGCGCGTAAGCTCGAGCTCGCGGTTTTCGTTTCGGGTGGTTACGCCTTGATGATGAATCACTTCCGCGTCATGCACGAAGTAGATCTTCCACCCGGCGAGGTGAATTCGGTAGCACCAGTCTACATCGTTGTAATAGATCGCAAAACGTTCGTCGAGCGCTCCCACCTGCTCGATAGCTTCGCGCCGCACCAGCAGCGCCGCACCCGCCGGCTGTTCTACAAGCGCGGTACGGTCGTGCGCGAAGGAAGTGATCATGCCGGCGAACCGCCGGCTGCGGGGAAAGAGCCGGTCTAGAAAGGTGATGTCGCAGAAGTGCGCCCATGGAGTGGGGAAGCTCGAGCAAGAGGGTTGCACCCGTCCGTCCGGATATCGCAGGAGCGGGCCGCACGCACCAGCATCGGGGTGGGAGTCCATGAAACGAACCAAAGTTGCTAGCGCACCGGGGCGAACTTCTGTATCGCTGTTCAGCAGCATCACATACCGGCCTGTGCTTTCCGCAAGGCCCTGATTATTGGGAAAGGCAAAGCCGGTATTCCCGGCGTTGCGGAGAAGGACCGCCTCTGGGAAGCTGTGCGCGACCATCTCGGCGCTTCCGTCTTCGGATCCGTTGTCGACGACGATCACTTGTATCGAGAGCTGATCCGGCTCTATCGCCAACGACTCGAGACAGGCTCGCAGAAGCGCGCGGGTGTTGCGGTTGACGATCACGACCGAAAGATCGGGCTGGGCGGGCGCGCCGGCTGCCGATCGCGGCTTCGGCGTCACTGTCTCGCACCCGCGACGCGACGGCGGCTGTAGAGGCCTGCCCTGCTTATACCAGAGTTCTCCGGGCGGAGCATGGGAGCGTTGCTACCTTGGCGAAGCGGCTCGCCGTTCCAATTGGCCGGCCGCAGCCGATGGGTAGTCTCGGCCTGGCCGCCAGCCACGGCGGCAAGGTGGCCGAGCGTCTGCTCCGCCGAGCGCGACCAACTGAACTCGCGCGCGCGCTTGCCGCCGCGCTCGATCAAATCTCTGCGGAATTCCGGCTCATGCAAAAGGCGGCGCACGGCCGCTGCCATCGCAGCTACGTCCGACGGATCGGTTATCACGCCAGCATCTGCAACCACCTCGGGGAGTGCGCCGCGGTTGGATGCGATCACCGGTGCTCCGCAACCCATGGCTTCCAGCGCCGTAAGGCCGAAGCCTTCCCAGAGCGAGGGGAGCAGCAATGCTTC
>JBBSMO010000161.1:0-5991 GCA_038233155.1 Longimicrobiales bacterium | reverse complement strand
TGGGTCAACTCACCTATCGTCAAGAATTCCTCGATAACCTGGCGACCACGATTTCGGCAGTGTACACCGGCGAATCCGGCCGGCCGTATACGTTTTTGGTCGGAAACAGCTTTGGTTTCACCGGTGAAGGGTCGGGGACGTCGCCTCTCGCCTACATCCCGCAGAGCGCGGGTGACGTTACATTCCAGGACTACAGCTTCCGTAACCGGGCTGGCCAGAGCGTGACCGTCACCGCCGCTGAACAGGTGCAGGCGTTCGACAGGTTCATCGCCAATACCGAGTACCTTGCCGACCGGCGGGGGAGCTACGCGGAACGAAACGCGATGCGCGCACCGTTCGAAAACGTAATAGACTTGAAGATTGCGCAGGAAGTGTTCGGCAACATCGCTGGCAGGCGCAACGGCATCGAGCTGACGCTGGACATTCTGAACTTCACGAACCTGCTCAATTCGGAATGGGGGCGCCGGTACAACGTCGGCTTTCGTACCGTGGATCTGGTGCGCTTCGAGCGTTTCAATTCCGAAAACGATCTTACGCCGGTCTACACCTTCCGGCTTCGTGACGGAGACGACTTCGCACAGAACATGGACGATTATTGGGACAACCGGCTGATCGACTTCGGCAGCTACGGCTCGCGGTGGCTGATGCAGCTCGGTGCCCGATATACCTTCTGACCGACTGGTACTTCCAGATCAAGAGAGCGGGGCGGCGTTGCCGCCCCGCTTTTTTTGCGCTGCAGGGTAGCGGGCGGGTTGCCTGTGCCGCAGAATGACGCGCATGAAACCCTTCCTGATCGGCATCGCCGGGGGTACCGGCTCGGGCAAAACGACCGTCGCGCGCAAGATCTACGAGTCGCTGCACCTGAATGCGGCCGTCTTTCTGGACCAGGACTCCTACTACCGCGACCTCGCCCACCTCCCGCTCGAGGAGCGGAATCGCGTCAACTTCGATCACCCCAACTCGTCGGACAACGAACTCCTCGCGCATCACCTCGCGGAGTTGGTGGCGGGAAGGGCAATCGCCAAGCCGGCCTACGATTTCGCGGCGCATACCAGGGCCGCGGAAACGGTGCGGGTCGAACCGCGGGATGTGGCGCTGGTGGAGGGGATCCTGCTATTCGTCGAGCCGGCGCTGCGCGAAATGTTCGACGTGAAGATCTTTGTGGATACCGATGCGGACGTGCGCTTCATCCGGCGGCTCAGCCGTGACCTCGAGCTGCGCGGGCGCACCGTAGACTCGGTGATCGAGCAGTACCTCTCCACCGTGCGGCCGATGCACTTCGAGTTCGTCGAGCCCTCGAAGCGCTACGCGGACATCATTCTGCCCCGCGGCGGCAACAACACGGCCGGAGTCGAGTTGATTGCCGCACGGGTGCGCGAGAAAATCACAGCCGCCCCGAGCTGATCGGGGAGCCGGGAGCCCCCACGGGCGCCGCGTGCAGAACGCCGTGGGCGAGCAGATGACATCCGGTTCCTCTGAGCCCCCCGCGGCCCAACGACTGAAGTCGCGGCTGGACTACACGAAGTCCGCCTTCGCGGACTGGTTCCCCCGGATCATTTAGGACGCCCCGCGCGCCACCGCCGTTGCGGTTCTCCCTTCCCCCCTTGCGGGGGAAGGGCCGGGGAAGGGCGTGCGGCGGGGCCGGGGCTGGGGGCTGGAGGTACGGGGCCGGGCTGCTGCCGCGGGGCAGCACCAAGCGAGCCGCTCGGTTCACCCCTCGATCTCCCTGATCTGCTGATCTACCTGCCGGAGCAGCTCGGCCTTTTCATCGAAATGGAGGAAGGCGCTCTCGAAGCCCATGCGGGCGACATCGGTCAGCTCGGTCCAAGTGAAGCCCTGGTGCTGGTGCGCGCGCCAGAACTCTTCGGTGACGGTGGTGGCGCTCATCAAGCGATTGTCCGTGTTCAGGCTGACGATGATGCCGTCGTCGTAGTAGCGGCGTAGCGGGTGCTCCTCGAAGCTCGGCACGGCCCGCGTTTGCACGTTCGAGGTGAGGCAAATTTCGATGGGGATGCGGAAATCCCGCACGTACTGCATCAATTCGGGATCTTCGTACAGCCGGGTTCCATGGCCGATTCGGTTCGCCTTGCAATAGTGCAGTGCCTGGTGGATCGACTCCGCGCCATACGCCTCTCCCGCGTGGATGGTGGCCGCCATGTTCTTGTTGATCACCGTGAAGAAGGCGTCCTTGTGCTTCTTCGCCGGGTAGTTGTATTCGGCGCCGGCAAGATCGAAGGCGACCACCCCGCGATCCTTGTAGGCCACCGTCAGGTCGGCTAAATCTCGCGAGGTCGCGGGCTCCATGTTGCGGATTCCGCAAATGATGATGGCCGTGCGTATGCCGAAATCTTCCTCGGCACGCCTCAGCCCCCGCAGCGGCGCCTCGACGGTTTCCGTCAGCGGCAGCCCCCCTTGGGCATTGAGAATAGGCGAGTAGCGGATCTCGGCATAGCGGACGTTCTCCGCCGCCAGGTCTTCAGCTAATTCGTAGGCGATCCGTTCCAGCGCGTCGGCGGTTTGCATCACGGAGAGGGTGATCTCGAATCGATCCAGATATTCGACCAAGTTGCGGGCGTCGCGCACGTGCATGTAGGCGCGTAGCGCCTCCGGCTCCGATTCGGGCATCGGCTTCCCGTACTCGGCCGCCAGCTCGAGCATGGTTTCGGGCCGCAAGGAGCCGTCGAGGTGCACGTGCAGCTCGGCCTTCGGCAGCCGGTGCAGCAATTCGCGAGTCACAGGGCGGTCAATGGCAGTCATGGGCAGTCTGTAGACGGTAGACGGTAGACGGCAGGGGAGATCTCAGGGACAGGTGCCTCCCGTTAAGGCAGCGTGGCGATTCAAATCAGCATTCCTACGATGCAGGCGGTCATGAAGGCGGCGAGTGTTCCCGCGACCATCGCCCGCAACCCCAGCCGACTGAGGTCGCTGCGGCGCTCGGGCGCGATGCCGCCGATGCCGCCGATCTGAATTGCGATGCTGCTGAAGTTGGCGAAACCGCAGAGCGCGTAGGTCGCGATCACGATCGAGCGCGCAGATAGGGTGCTGCCGCCTTGCAGCAGCTCGGCTAGGTGCAGGTAGGCAAAGAACTCGTTGACCGCGATCTTTTCTCCGATCAGGGCGCCCACTGCGAGCGAATCCTGCCACGGCACGCCCATCAACCAGGCGAAGGGCGCGCCGATCACCCCTAAGATCGCCTGCAGCGTCAGCTCGGCACCAAACCATCCGGCAACCCAGCCGAGAAGCCCGTTCGCCAAAGCGATCAGCGCGATGAAGGCGAGCAGCATGGCACCCACGTTGAGCGCCAGGTGGAGCCCTTCCCCCGCGCCGCGTGCCGCCGCGTCAATGACGTTGACGTCGGGTTGCTCGAGTTCTACACGCAGCTCGCCGCGGGTCACCGGCTGCTCCGTTTCCGGGTACATCACCTTCGAAATCGCAAGCGCGGCGGGGGCCGACATCACCGAAGCGGCAATCAGGTGGCCAGCGATGTCGGGAAAGTAGGCGACCAGCATCCCTACATATGCGGCGAGTACCCCGCCAGCGACCGTCGCGAAGCCGCCGGTCATCACCGCGTGCAGCTCGCTCATCGTCATAGTGCGGACAAAGGGCTTGATGAGCAGCGGCGCTTCGGTCTGCCCGACGAAGATGTTCCCCGCTGCGTTCAGGCTCTCGGCGCCCGAGGTGCCCATCGTGCGAACCATCACCCAGGCAAAGCCGCGCACAACCCACTGCATGACCCCCAGGTAGTAGAGCAGGGTCATCAGGCTCGAGAAGAAGATGATGGTCGGCAGCACATTGAAGGCGAAGAAGCCGCCCGTGGCTGCCCAGGTGCCGGTATCAGGCACAGTGCCGAAGGGGCCTTCGGCGGGGCCGACGGGCACATTCGGCAGTACGAGATTTCCGAAGATGAACCGCGCCCCTTCGGTGGTGTAGCCCAAAAGTGCGACGAAGACTTGATTCAGGCGGTCGAAGATTTCCCGCCCAAGCCACGTCTTCAAGATAAGAACCCCAAAGAACAGTTGCAGCGCCACCCCAATCATCACCGGCTTCCACAGCACCGCGTGCCGGTGTACGCTCAACAGCCACGCCAGGAGGACGAAGGCGACAAGCCCGAGCAGGCTCTGCGCGCGCTCGGGCAGAGTGCTCCCCGCCGCCTCCTCCCGGGCCAGCCGCGCCCGTTGCGCGACGGCTGCGCTGCCCGACACCGGTCCCGCTTCCGCTCCAACAATCTCGCTGTCTCCGCCCTGTCCGAACGGATCGAGGGCGCCGGCGGGGACTGGCGCCACAACCACCGAGTCGCCGTAGACAGCGGCCGTGTCCTGCGCGGAGGATCGCCAGCCGGCGGCGAGCAGCAGCAGGGTAATGATCCACGCCGGGGCCCAGCACTTGGCAAAGCGGGTGCGTACGGTCATGCGGGCGGAGAAACGGGAGCATCGGCCGCCGGATGAGCCCGGCAGCGGGAGCCCCATCTTACACTTACCACCCGAGCCTCGCCACCTCCTCCCGCGACAGGCGGATCTTCGCCCTCTTCGCGTTGGTGAGTTGCGGCTTTTCAAACAACTTGATCAGGACCAGGCCGGCGACGAAGCCGCCGACATGCGCCCAGAACGCGACGCCGCCACTCTCTCCCGCTTCCGGGCCAAAGCTCATCAAACCGGTCGCGAGTTGTATGAAGAACCAGTACCCTAGGAAAAACAGCGCCGGGACGTTGAAGAAAAAGAAGGGCGGCAGCCAAGTCCGCACGCGCACCTTCGGGTAGAGCAGAACATACGCGCCCATCACCCCGCTGATCGCGCCGGATGCGCCGACCGTGGGTATCGCGCTGGCGGGGGAGAGGAATACATGCGCGAGCGCCGCGGCCACCCCGCAAATCAGGTAGAAGGCGATGAAGCGGGTGTGGCCCATCGAGTCTTCGATGTTGTTACCAAACACCCAAAGGAAGAGCATGTTGCCCAGCAGGTGCTCCCAACTGCCGTGCAGAAACATCGACGTGAGCAGCGAAGTCCACCCGAGGCCGTTCACGCTGCACGCACCCGTGATCTCGCAGGGGACGGCGCCGTAGTTGATCACCGAGGCGCGCAGCGCACCCTCCTGACCAGCCCCTTGGAAGGTCATCCAGATCAGAATGTTGAGCGCGATGAACACCCCCGTGATGAAAGGCGTCAGCTCGGTCGGGTTTTCATCCTTGAGCGGAACCACAGGCTATGCCAGGCTCGGAGGGTTATCGGAAGTGTGAACGGACGAGTGCACCGTTGCCTTCTGTCATTCCGAAAGCGCTTGCGACTGAAGAATCTCCGGCGGTACGGCAGGGCCGAACCAGCGGCTTCATCGGCGGGACGCGTTCGCCGCCTGCTCGCGCAATGCCTGCGCGGCGAGAGCGGGCGGAACGATCCACCAGTTTTCACGGAATACGTCCGCCGGGTCAAGTGTGCCGCGCCGTTCGACCTCGGAGATCAGCAGGTCGCGGATGTTTTCTCCGCGGTCATAGATCACGGGCGCGTCAGCGAACATCGAAAAGCCCCCGCTGCCGCTCGCCCGATAGTTGTTGAGGGCAATCGAGAAGCTGTCCTGCGGCGCGATTGCTTCGCCTTGGTACTGCAGCTTCACCACCCGCTCGCCCACCGGCCGGCTGAGGTCAAGCTCGTATCCAACGCCGCTCAGCACGTCGAAATTGTAGCCAGGCACTGCCGGATTGGTAAGGCGGTCGCACCGCGCCGCGGGGCAGGGGAGGTAGTATTCGGCACTCTTTTCGAGGTATTCGCGCAGTTGGCGTCCGCTGATGCGCAACGCTTTCAATGTGTTGTCGTAGATGTACAACCCCGCGATGTCCGCGACCGTCACGGGGCCTTCCGAGATGCGGGAAGAGAGCGAGAACGCCGCCGTTCCCGAGAGCTGTGTGCCGGCAGCACGCCGTTGCGTTTCATTGATCAGGTCGAGGATAGGGGTGTCGCGTGTGCGCGCGGCCGCGGCTGTCCACAATGCCGCGGACTGTCC
>JBBSMO010000160.1:0-6069 GCA_038233155.1 Longimicrobiales bacterium | reverse complement strand
ATCAGGAGCAGGGAGAGAAAGCCGAGCACCGGCGTACGCATGCTCGAAGGAACGCCCGTGAGCGGCTCGAGCCGCACCCCCGTCGCCTCGTTGCGGCTGAGCTCGGGCTCGAGACGCCGCGAGATTGTGCCGAGCGCCGCCGTGGCCTGCGCCTCGCTCACCCCCGGCCGCAGCCTGCCGAACACCGGCAGCCACACGTGGCGCCCCTTCAGCTCCGCTTGCGCGCTCGGGTCGAGCGTCGGGTACAGGCCTATCGGTACCCACAGATCCGCGTTCAGGCCGGTGAAGGTGCCGCCAAACCCGGCCGGCGTGATCCCCACCACCTCGAGCGGCTGGCTGTTGACGCGCACGGTGCGGCCGACGAGGCTCGGATCGCCGCCGAATCGCCGCTGCCACAGATCGTGGCTGAGCACGACGGCCGCGCGGGCGGCCGCATCATCATCCGGATGCAGCAGCCGCCCGCGGCCGGCGCCAATGCCGAGGACCTCGAAGTAATTCGATGAGACGAACGAGCCGAACAGAGTTTCCGCTTCGCCGCCGGCGTTGAACGCGAACTCGCGCGGGCCCTCCGCGGCCATCTCGATCAGCTCGCCCGTCGCCGCACGGTAGTCCTGGAAGTGCGGGTATGAGAACGCCGTGGCGACGGAGCCGTCGTCGCGCACTTCGGCCACACTGACCAGCCGGTCGGGTTCGTGCACCGGGAGCGGCCGCAAGAGCACGGCGTTCAGCAGGCTGAACATCGCCGTCGTCGCACCGATCCCCAGCGCCAGCGTCAGCACCGCAACGACGGTGAACCCCGGAGCGCGGCGGAGCTGGCGCGCGGCGTAGCGAAGATCCTGGAGCAGCGTACGCATGATTTCGCTGTCAGACGTGGGTGGACGGGCGGTCGATCATTCCTCGACCATCCACCCGTCGCGAAGCTGGATTATGCGTTCGCCGTACGCGGCCCAGTCCTCGTCGTGCGTTACCTGGATGATGGTCACTCCCTCTCCGTTGAGCTGCTTGAGCAGATCCATAATCATCTTGCCCTGGCTCGAGTGCAGACTGCCGGTCGGCTCGTCCGCGAGGATCAGCTTGGGCTCGGCGATCACGGCCCGGGCGACTGCAACGAGCTGCTGCTGCCCCCCGGAAAGCTGCGTCGGGTAGAGATCCTTCTTCGCGACCATGCCGAAGCGGTCGAGCGTTTCCGCGACGATCGACTGCCGCTCGGAACGCTTCACGTCCCGGTACGAAAGCGGGATGTCCAAGTTCTCGTATACCGTCAGATCGTCCAGCAGATGGTACTGCTGGAAGACAAAGCCGATGGTCTGCTTGTTCAGCTCGCGGCGCTTCTTCGGCTTGAGGTCGTGCACCGGCTCGCCATGCAGCCAGTACTCGCCGCTCCACTCGCTGTCGAACATTCCTAAGATGTTGAGCAGCGTGGACTTGCCCGCGCCTGACGGGCCCATGATGCTGATGAACGCGCCCGGCTGGATATCGAGCGTGATGTGACGCAGCACCCAGGTGCGCCCCGCCTTGGTGTCGTATGCCCGCTCGACATCGCGTAGCGAGATCAGAGGCTCGCCGCCGGAGAGCGGCGCGGGCGGCGTTTCGGTAGATGTTTGAAAGAAGCTCACGGCGTGTTCTCGAAGGGTGAAGGGGAAGCGTCACGCAGGTCCAGAAGGGGTAGCCGCGGGTGGTATCGATAGGAAAGAGATGTGCCGTGATTTGCCGCTTCGCCAACCCGTTGTGTTGCAGCCACCTACACCGATCGATGGGCCGGCCGCGCGGTGGCGGATCGTCCGGTGCTGGGAAAGTGCGTCCCAATACCGGACACTTCAGCCATCCACGCGCCGTGTTCGGCGCTGCCGTTGATGGGAGCGAGGGTGCCCGTTCGCTCATGCGGGAGGGTGGGCAGCAGCTCGTCTCACGTGATGAGCGCCCGCCCGTTCATTCCGCAATCCGAATTCCGCATTCCGCATTCGAATCACTCCCCCCGCAGCGCCACCATCGGGTCCACCCGCGTGGCTCGCAGCGCGGGAATGGCGCTGGCGGTTAGGGCAACCGCCAGCAGCAGCGCGGCCACACCGGCGAAGGTGAGCGGGTCGGTCGTGCCTACGCCGTACAGCAGGCTGGCGAGGAGCCGGGTCGCTAACGCCGCGGCAGCCGCTCCCAGCACGAGCCCGGCCGTGGTTAGCAGGACGCCCTGCCGCAGCACGCCGCGCAGCACCGCGCCCGCCTCCGCACCCAATGCCAGCCGGATGCCGAACTCGCGCGTGCGCTGAGCCACATTGTACGAGATCACGCCGTAGATCCCCATGAGCGCGAGCAGCAGCGCGGTGATAGCGAAAGAGCCGAAGAGCAGCAGGTTGAAGCGGCGGGTTGCCACCGAGGTCGCGATCCGTTCTTCCATCGTGCCGAGCCGGGCGGGGAGTTCGGGATCGGCCTCTCGTAGTACCCGCCGCGCTGCGCCGAGCACAGCGCCGGCCTCGCCATTCGTCGCCATCACGAAGCTGAACGTCCGGGACAGCCGCTGCGACGCGTTAGCATAGAAGAGGGCGGGCGGCTCGGAATCCAACCCGTATTCGCGCACGTCGCCGACCACTCCGATGATGGTGAACGGCCGTAGATCACCGTCCATGTTGCCGAACTGGATCAGCTTGCCGATAGGATCCTCGCCCGGCCAGCGCTCATCGGCGAGCGAGCGGCTGATCACCGCTACGTGCGGCGCGCCCGGCGCATCCCGCCGGTCGAACATCCGCCCCCGTTCGAGCGGGATGTTCATGGTGCGGAAGTACCCGGCACTGGCGACGCGGTACCCGGCGTTGCCCGTGCGTGCGTCCACATTCCCCAGGCGGCGGAAGTCGTCGAAGCTGGTGACTTCGTCCGGCCGGTTCAGCATGAGAAAGGTGCCGTTTGCGTCATTGCCACCGAGCGGCAGATCGTTCGCCCCGCCGGCTTCCGTTACCCCCGGGAGCGCACGGAGACGCGCCGCCAGCTCCTGCCGGAAGGCGAGCGCGCGGGCTTGCGCGGCCTCGCCCTCCGCGTTGCTGGCGGACAGTTCGAGGACAGCTACGTTCTCGGTGCGGAAACCGGGTTGGACGGCAAGCAGACCAAAGAAGCTGCGCGCCAGCAACCCACCACCAACCAGCAGCATTACAGTGAGCGCTACCTGCGCGACTACGAGAGAGTTTCGCATCCAGGCACGGCTCCCGTCGCCCGACATGGTCCGCCGCCCGGACGCGAGCGCATCGCGCACGTCGGCACCAGCGGCTCGGAACGCTATGGCCAGAGCGAGCGCGACCGCGGTGAGCAGGGCGACGGCGAAGGCGAAGCCGAGCACGAACCAGTTCATACCGATCTCGTCGAGGCGCGGGAGATCGGTCGGTGCCGCGGCGACCAGCGCCTGAACGCCCCACGCCGCGACCGCTACGCCGAGCAGACCGGCGACCAGCGCCAACACCAGTGACTCGGCGAGAAACTGATGGATAAGCTGCCGGCGCCCGCCGCCAAGTGAAAGGCGGATGGCGATCTCGTGCCGCCGCGCCGCGGCACGGGCGAGCAGCAGGTTGGCAACGTTGGACACTGCGATCAGCAGCAGCAGGCTCGCCGCGCCGAGCAGCACCAGCAGCGCTGTACGAACCCGCCCCACGAGCTGCTCGTGCAGTGGGACGAGCGACGCATCTACAATGTTCGCGTCATCGCCGTAGAGATCATGCAGCCGCCGCGCGATGGCGCTGACGTCCTGCCGTGCCTGCGCGATAGAAACGCCATCGGCCAGCCGCCCGATCACGCGCGAGTTGTGCGCGGTCCTAGACGGGAGCGGCGCATCCAGCTCGCGCGGCACCCAGAGTTCCGTCCCCGCGGGAAAGTCGAAGCTGGGCGGCATCACTCCCGCCACACTGAAAACGCGGTCGTCGAAGCGGAGAGTCCGCGCCGCAAGATCGCCGCTTCCCGATAGGTTCTCCCGCCAGAAGCGGTCGCTGACGATCACCGCGGGACTGCCGCCTGGTTGCCGCTCTTCGGGGACGAAGCCGCGGCCGCGGGCGGGCCGCACGCCCAACACGTCGAAGAACCCGGCCGACACGGCTGCTGTCGAGGCGCGTGTCGCTTCCGCTCCGCCGAGGACGGATGTGGTCCACCCCGAATATTGAGCGAGCGCCGCGAAGCTCCGGCTCTCGTCGCGGATGTCGGCGAAATTGGGATCGGCAACACTGTTCTCGCCGCCGCTCTCGCTCGTCTCCCAGAGCTGCACGATGCGGCCCGGTTCCGGGTAGGGAAGCGGGCGCAGCAGCACGCCGTCTATGACACTGAAAATAGCACTCGCCGCGCCGATCCCCAGCCCGAGCGTCAACACGGCGAGCGCCGCGAAGCCAGGGCTGCGGGCGAGGGCGCGCGCGGCGTAGCGGACATCCTGCAGGATCAGATTCATGCGGTGTACACGAGGTCGGGCGAGCGCTGGAATGGCCGGCGATGGAACGTCTAGAAGGGAAGGTCCGTGCCGCTGTCTCGCCAGATGTGCGAGTCGTTTGCTGATAACGCACTGCGGCTCTCCAAGCTTTGTGTATGAACGCGGCGGAGTGTTCAGTTATGGGACCTGCAATCCCAAATCCGGACACTCAACGTCCCCCTAGCTGAAGTCGGAGGTGATGACCTCGCTCCGAACGGCGTCGGTTCGCTACATGTAATCCTCTACTCAGCTCTCAGCGTTACCGAAGGCTGGACGCGTAAACCCCGGCGCGCAGGTCCAATCGCCGCGACGAGTCCCGTGGCCAGCATCAACGCTGCAACTGAGAGCAGAAGGAGCATCGCTTGTGGTACGGCGAGATCGGTGTTCGAGAGCAGAGCGGCCGAGAGCACCGAGCCCACTACGAGACCGGCGGCGAGCTGCCGCGCTGCACGTGCGAAGATGCCCGCGAGGATCCGCCGTGGCTGGGCTCCCAGCGCAGCTCGGATGCCGATTTCGCGGGTCCGCTGCGCAACGGTAAATGACATCAAGGCATACACGCCTGCTGCCGAAAGCCCGAGCACGCTTGAGGTGACGAGGCCAAAGCCCAGGGCGATGAAGCGCCAGAGCGAGCGCAGCGTACCGTACAGCTCGGGGAGGGGCGTGACCCGGCGCAGCTGCAGCTCTGGGTCCACCTCCGCGCTGATTTCACGGAACCGCCCGACAAACTGAGAGGGCGTGGTTCCGTCCAGTCGAACGGAGATCGTCACCGGGCGAATGTCACCCGGCGCGGCCGGATGATACACCCGGGCCGTCGGCACACGACCGGGAGGCGGAGCAAAGGTTGGGAAATCTTCTACAATGCCAACGACCTCATACCACTCGATCGGGGCAGTTGGCTCCGTATCCGCAGGAGCCACGACAGGAGGGTAATGAAAACGCTGACCGAGCCGGGTTGCGTTTCCGAGGAAGCGTTGCGCAAAGGTACGATTCACCACGACGGGCTTGATTTCCCGATCAACGTCGCCGACATCGAATGCCCGGCCCACCAAGGTTTTCGCTCCGAACACTTCGAAGAGGTTGATATCGGCGCGCAGGTATGCCACCTCCAGTTCAGCGTCGGAGGGTATCGAAACATCGGCGTCGAATTCGATGCGGCGCGATGGCTCGAAACCGGGCGTGCCCGAGGAGAAGGTGACGGCGGAGACCCCTGGCTCCGCCTCCAACCGCCTCATCAACTCCGTGTGCCGTGCCCCGAAACGCCAGCCTTCCGCATTGCGACCTGGCGAATCAACACCGGTCGCAGAGGGTTCCTCTTGAAGGTCGATCAACCCCATGAGAAACTTTTCCGCAGGAAAGCCCGGTTTGGACAGCTCCATCTTCACCACCTGCCACACTGTAAAGACGGCGATGGGCAGCACCGCCACCGCAATGGCCACCTGGGCCACGATCAGAAAGGTCCAAGTCCGCCCGAGCCGCGTTCCGTTGCCGCCCCCCAGCTCTCGCAGATGGGTGTGCAGCGGCCGCCCGGTTGCTTTCATGCCGGGCAGCACACCCATGATGACGGCCCCGAATGTGGCCAGTCCGAGCGCATAAAGGACGGTCTGGAACGAAATGTCGGGGTTGATCCAGTAGGGGATCGT
>JBBSMO010000159.1:0-6084 GCA_038233155.1 Longimicrobiales bacterium | reverse complement strand
TCCTACTACCAGTTCTGCCTCACGCAGAGTTTCTTCCGGAAATCGGGCGCGGATATCCAGTTCCGCGCGGATGCGGTCGAAAATCGTGTCCAGCTTTGAAGTGGCTGTACGCGTCACAGATTCCGTGGGGCCGGGAAGAAGCGCGCCGTGCAAGACAGCGGACCGGGGTTGGCGTTGCACGCACGGTGCCGCCCGTCAATGGGGCAACTGTGTAGCACTGCCGCACGAGGGCAAGGCCTCCCCCAACGCACCGGTTTTCGATGGAGGCGACCTCCGGGGATTGACGGCAGCGCCGAGCTGCCTTACTGCTGTACTCAACTACCGCACCGCTTCGGCCAATACCCGGATCGGAAACGGGCCAACGGAGCTACGCACGCGAGTTCATCTGGATAATGAAAGCGCTTTGAGAATTAACAGAAATGAATGAGAGCGGGTGTGGGTCTCAGGGGACTTGCATTGGGGGAGAAGCGCCCCGGATCATTCCTCGCGGAGTGCCTCGAGCGGGGTGCGGCGGTATACCTCCCGGCTTGCCAGCAGTCCTATGCTCACTGCCAGCGCCGTCACAGCCGCGGCCAGCCAAAACAGCGGCGCCACAGGCAGGCTGAACTCGAGATCGAACTGCCAACGGGCCAACGCCGCTCCCGCCGCGACAGCCAACAAGATCCCGGCCGCACTGGATATCAGGCCAAGCAGCAGGTACTCGGAAAAGAGAATCGACGCGATTTGACTGCGCGTGGCGCCCAGCGTTTTCAGCAACACGCTCTGGCGGACCCGCTCCAGCCGCGCGGCCGAGATGGCGCCTAAGAGAACGATGAAACCGGTCGCGATGCTGAAGGCAGCTAAGAAACGGATGGCAAGCGAGATGCGGCCCAACGTCTCATCCAGCGTTTGCTGCACCTGGGTTAGGTCCAGCACGGCAACGTTGGGAAAGCGTTGCACGATATCGCGTTGTACGCGTGCGCGTTGCTCCGCAGCCGGCACGGCCGTCAGCAATACCCAGGTTTGCGGCGCGCCCTCGAGAACCGACGCTGGGAAGACCGCGAAGAAGTTCGGTTCGAAGCGGGCCCAATCTACTTCCCTCAGAGATGCTACGCGGGTGGGGATGAGTACCCCTTGCACGTCCCAGGTGATCTGGTCCCCAAGTCCCACTCCTAGATCGTCTGCTATCCCGGTCTCGAGCGAGACCGGTGGAAGCTGCTCGCCGTCGCTCTCTGTGGAGCAGGGTCGCGGAAAGAGCTCCGCGCCTCCGTCACCACCATCGCCCGCTCCGCCCCGTGGTGGATCCGCACCGCCGGTCCCTCTCCCGCACTTCGCCTCCAGGATGGCTGCCAGCCGCTCGGAAGCGACAATGGTATCCCGAAAGGTCGAGCGATACTCGCGCCGCACCGCCCATCCCTCCGGCTGTCCCTCTCCGGAATCTCCCGCGTCGCCTTCCGGCGGGCCTTCGAAATCGTCGGGCGTTCGGGCGCGAACGGGCCGGCCGTTGACAGCAGCGATTCGCATCGGGACGATCGGGGCGGCTTGAATCAACGGAAAGCCAACCGCAGCCAGGGTTTCGCCGACACCCGCTGCTTGATCTTCCTGCACGTCCCAGAGCAGCAGGTTGGCGCGGGTGGCAAGGTCATCTCTCTCGAGCGGCCGCAGCAGGTTATGCTGGGTGATGAACAAAGTAGCGATCAGGAACACTCCCGCGCCAAGGGCGAGGACCACTACGCGTGTCTGGTTGCCGGGCCGCTCGAGATTCCCGATCCCTTGCCTCACCACATAAGGAAGACTGTCGAGACGCAGGGCCGCTGCTAAGCGAATCAGCAGAGTGGCTGCTGCGGCGAGCAGCAGCAGCGTCACGAGCAGCCCGCCGGAGAAGGCTAGCCCCGGGCGCAGCTCGCCGGTCTGCAGCACGATCAGCAGGAGCGCGGAACCGAGCATGACTCCAATCCCCGCCCAGCGCCACCGGTCGATGCCGGGAAGCCGCACCGGCTCTACCTGCCGTCGCAACGCGGCCAGCGGGGAGACGAGCCGCGTATCGAGCAGCGGGAGCAGCGCGAAAACCAGCGCGACCCAGACACCGGTGAGCAGGCCGGCAATGACAACCGAGGGGCGGAACGCGATCTCGAGATCTACTGGCAGAAAGCTGGCGAGCAAATGCGGGACGACCCATTGCGTTGCCAAGCCGAGCAGCACGCCTAAGGCGGCTCCCGCCAGACCCATCAGCGCAGCCTGCAGCAGGTAAATTTTGAGGATCTGCGTGCTGGTGGCCCCCAAGCAGCGTAGCGTGGCGATGGTGCCCTGCTTCTGCTTCATATAGGCACTCATGGCACTGGCGACGCCGATGCCGCCGAGCAGCAGCGCCACCACGCCGATCAGGCCGAGATAGCCGCCCAGCCGGTCTAGCGCCTCTCCGAGCATCCGCTGCCGGCCTTCCGCGGTTCGGATGGAAACGCGTTCAGCGCGCAACCAGCGGCGGTGGTCCTCCGCCAACTGCTCGACAGCGCCAGCGGCCGGCATCCGCAGCAGTGCCTCGTACTCGACGCGGCTCCCGAACCGCACCAGGCCCGTGGCGGGAACGAGCCTGCGCGGGATGAACACCCGCGGCGCGAACGCGGCCGCCAGGTCTACTTCGCCAGGAATCTTTTCGAGAGTGCCGGCCAACAGGAACCGGACTTCGCCGAGTTGCAGCGTGTCACCTACGCGGGCACCCAGGGAAATCAGCAGGCCGGGGTCTGCGAGCACGCACGGCGAGTTGCGGAGGCAACTCCACGCTTCCTCTGGCTTGGTCTCAATGGTCCCGTAAAAGGGAAACGCGGGCTCTACGCCGCGCACCTGCACGAGGCGTGTAGCGCCGGTGCGCGGTGCGAGCGCCATCGATGCGAACGAGGTGGTGCGGGTGATGTCCGCACCCGCACGGGCTACCGAGTCGAGCAGAGCCTCGGCCTCCGTACTGAACGGCTGCCGGCTCGACAGCGCGGCGTCCGCGCCTAGGAGCGCGCGAGCCTGGCCGCGCACTCCATCCTGCATTGCGGCGCTAAAAGAGCGCATCGCAACCAGCGCCGCCACTCCGAGCGAGATTGCCGAAAGGAAGAGGAGCAGGCGGCGCCGGGCGAAGCGGCTTTCGCGCCAGGCGAGCGCGAGCAGCAGGCGCAAGCTCATCTGCCGTTTGCTCCGCTATCGGCTACCACCCTGCCATCTGCCAGGCGGATGATGCGGCGCGTTTGCGCCGCCAACTCCGCATCGTGCGTCACCAGGAGCAATGTGGTGCCCAGTTCCCGGTTCAACTCCATCATCAGCTCGACCACGGGTGCGCCGGTGACGGCGTCCAAGTTGCCCGTGGGCTCGTCAGCGAACAGAACGCGGGGTTCGTGTACGAACGCCCGGGCTAATGCAACCCGCTGCTGCTCGCCCCCGGAAAGCTGCGCTGGGTAATGGCCGCGCCGCTCCTCGAGCCCCACCCGGGCGAGCAGCCGATGCGCACGCGGCGCCGCGTCTCGCTCTCCGCGAAGCTCGAGCGGGACCTGTACGTTCTCCTGCGCGGTAAGAGAGGGCATGAGTTGAAAAGACTGGAAGACGAAGCCGATCTTGTAGCGGCGCAGCTTGGCTCGCTCGTCTTCCGAAAGGCGGCTGATCTCGGTGCCGTCCAGCCGAACACTGCCTGAGCTGGGCAGATCCAGGCCAGCCAGCAAGCCGAGCAGTGTGGTCTTGCCGCTGCCCGACGGCCCCACGATTGCGACGGACTCGCCCGCTTCTACGCGAAATGAAACGTCCCGCAGCACCGTCAACGGGCGGCCCCCGCTGGCGTAGCTTTTTTCCAGATCCCGGACTATGAGCAAGAAACTACGAGGTTGCTGGTTACAGGGCACAGGCTACAGCAGGCGCGGGGCTGCGCGGCAGACCGCGCCCGGCCGCGGGGCTCGCCAGCTCGTTGTTGGTGCATCTTTCATCTTGCTGCCGCTCGCCTTCGCCGCTTGCGACGGGGGTCAACGTACAGTGCCGGACGAGGCGGGGCCAGCCGGCGCTACCGCTGCGGCGGAGCAGAAGACGATACTCTTCTTGGGAACGTCGCTCACCGCGGGTTACGGCGTGCTGCCCGAAGAGGCGTACCCAGCCCTGATCCAGCAGAAGGTGAATTCGGCGGGGCTGCCATACCGCGTGGTGAACGCCGGCGTGAGCGGGGAAACCTCTGCCGGGGCGCTTAGGCGCCTGGATTGGCTGTTGCGCCAGCCGTTCAGCGTGCTGGTGCTCGAGACGGGTGCCAACGACATGTTGAGAGGGGCGGATCTGGACTCGACGCGGTCCAACATCCAGGCCATCATCGACCGGGTGAGCAACGAACGCCCGGCCGCCGAAATCATTCTCGTGGGGATGCAGGCACCGCCGAACCTCGGCAACCGGTATTTAAGCGAGTTCCGTGACATGTACCCCGGGATAGCGGAAGCCAACGACCTGACGCTCGTGCCCTTTCTCCTGGAAGGAGTGGGGGGGGTCGCGGATCTGAACCTTGCCGACGGCATTCACCCCAACGCGCTAGGGCAGCAACGGGTGGCTGAAACGGTTTGGAAGGTTCTGAAAACGGAGCTATAGGGCGGCGGCATTGCTCCGCAGGGCGATTTCAATGCCTGGGGTTTCATGCCTCCGGCAGCGCGCGCGTTGTGCGGGAATGGGCGCGAATGGGCCGTCTAAACACTCCGGCGAGGCGCTCCGGTCTTTCGCCGCTTCTGCCTTCCGCGCTACACTGCAGCGATGAGCGATGGTCCATTCCCCGTAGCCACCCGGATGCAAGAACCAGCCGATATCGAACTGCACGAGCGGCGCAGCACCGAACGCAGAACCGATCTGCGGGTCGCCGACCTCTCGCTGCCGGAGTTTCGGCGCATCGTGATCACCTCTGTATTGTTCGTGATCGTGCTCTCGCTCTTCCTGTGGATGGTGCGGACCGTGATCATCGCCGCCTTCATGGGGATTGTGATCGCCATCTACCTACGGCCGGCCTACCTTTGGTTCGCTCACCGCCTCAACAACGACCTGGCCGGGGCGATCACTACTTTGTCAGTCGCAATCGTCCCCGTGCTCGGGCTGCTGGCGTACAGCTACTTCGAATTGGCCGGAGTCGCCGAGTACCTGTCGGCCAACGAGCGGGAAATCGCCATGGAGATAGACGGTGCCATTCAGCGGCTTCCGTTCCTGGGCGGAAGTGATGTATCGGGCTCGGTGCGCCGCAGCGTTGGCGTGGCTTCGAGCTACGGGACGCGGCTGCCAGGTATGGCCAGCAATGTGATCGGCGGGTTCACGGTGGGTGCGTCCGTTTTCCTCTTTACGGCCTTCTACTTTTTCCTGGATGCGCCGAGAATTGCCTCATACCTGCGCGAGAAAGTCCCGCCCCGCTATGTGAAGCTGGTGACTTCACTAGAGCAGAATGCCGGGGGCGTATTGCACGGAGCGATCTACGCTACTCTGCTCACGCAGACGATCAAGTCCGCGGTGATACTGGCGTTGAACCTCATTCTGGGCGTGCCGCTCGCTGTGGTTCTGGCGGTGGTCTCCTTCATCATCGGCTTTTTTCCCATCGTCGGCTCCTGGAGCGTTTACGTTCCCGTGGCGGGTTGGCTGCTAGTGTTTCAGGACGACCTAGTGGGGGCGTTGATCATGCTCGGAGTAGGCTTCTTCGCCAATACGGTCTTTTTCTCGATGTACCTGCGCCCGAAGCTGGCGGCCGACAAGTCCCGAGTTCTGAATTTCTACTGGATGTTCATCGGCCTCGTGACCGGCGTCTACACCTTCGGGATCGCCGGCATCCTGCTCGGGCCGATCCTGATTGGCGTGCTCAAGGCCGTAATCGATACCGTTACCTCGAGCGGGAACTGGCTCGTGATGGAAGATGACGAGGAAGAGCTGCTTTCGGTTTCGGGATAGGGACGGGCGCTGTCACAGTTGCAAAAACGGCCCGGGCAACTCCCCGGGCCGTCTCTGCAATTGGCGGTAGCGGCAGGCGCAGGCGCTAGCGCGGCATCTCGCTCATGCCCGCGGCTGTCGGAGCCGTACTACTTTCTACAATGAAGACGACGCGGCGGTTCATTTCGGCACCCGACCGAT
>JBBSMO010000158.1:0-6128 GCA_038233155.1 Longimicrobiales bacterium | reverse complement strand
CTCGGTACAGCCGGACGACAGCCTTGCCGCCGCATTGGAACTCACGCGCCGCCACCGAATTCGTCACCTGCCCGTCTGCGGCGCGAACGGCCGGGTGGCAGGAATCCTGTCGGACCGGGACATCCGCTATGCGATGCCTTCTCCGCTCACGGTGGCAGATTGGGAGCGCACGGAGTTCCTCGAGCGGACACCAATCGCCGCGGTGATGACGCGCAAGGTGATTACAATCGGGCCCGATGCGCCTATCGAGGACGCCGCCAAGTCGTTCTACAAGCACCGCATCGGCTCGTTGCCAGTGGTGGATGCGGACGAGCGCCTGCAGGGGATTCTCACGGAGACCGACATCCTCCACGCGTTCGTCGAGATCCTGGGCGGGCTTGAACCCAGCAGCCGTATCGAGGTCGGGCTGGACGACCAGCCGGGAGAACTCGCGCGCGCGCTGCAGGTGGTCGGCGAGGAGCTGGCGGTGAACATCGTCAGCATCGTGGTGCCCTCGGTGCGCGCCCAAGGGCGCAAGACCGCGATATTGCACGTCGCCACCATCGACCCAAGAACGATTATCGCGCAGCTCGAGGCGGGCGGCTATCAAGCAGGCTGGCCATCGCTCAGAGCGGAGCCCGCCGCGCCGGCGGCCGGGTGAAGGCCGCGCTGGTCTGGGATCCCTCACTCACCCAATACCGTTTCCGGCCCGATCACCCCTTCAATCCTAAGCGCCTCAAGCTTTCGGTCTCTTTGATTGAAGAGCTGGGCCTGCTGGATGGGGAAGAGGTTTTCTCTACTCCCCCGCGCGCCGCTACCGAAGAGGAGTTGCTGCGGGTGCACTCGGCCGAGTACCTAGCGGCGGTCCAGCGCGCGAGCGCCGGCGGCGCGCAACCGGCAGATGCGCAGCGCTGGGGCCTTGGCACCGAAGACAACCCGGTGTTTGCCGGGATGCATGAGGTGACGGCGCTCGTTGCGGGCGCCACGCTACGGGCGGCCGAGCTGGTGATGACCGGCAAGGCGGCGCGCGCCTTTAGCATCTCGGGGGGGCTGCACCACGCGCATCGCGACCGCGCATCCGGCTTCTGCATCTACAACGACCTCGCCGTCGCCATCGCCTGGCTGCGCGCGGAGCACGATGCGCGCGTTCTGTACATCGACTACGACGCCCATCATGGAGACGGGGTTCAGGGGCTGTTCTACGACGACCCGAACGTGCTCACCTTTTCAATTCACGAGACTGGGCGCCACCTGTTCCCCGGCACCGGCTTCATAGATGAATTAGGGGAGGGCGTCGGCTTCGGGTACTCGCTTAATCTGCCGCTCGAGCCGTTCACCAGCGATTCGTCGTGGCTCGGAATTCACCAGCGCGTGCTGCCCGAGCTGATCACCGCCTTCGCGCCGGATGTGATCGTGCTGCAGAACGGCTGTGACGGCCACACCCTAGACCCGCTGACCCATCTGCGTGCCACCACCCGGCTGTACGAGGAGACGGTGCGCATCGTCTGCGAGGCGGCAGACCGCGTCTGCGGCGGCCGGGTGATCGCCACCGGCGGCGGCGGCTATGCGGTGTGGCGCGTGGTGCCCCGCGCCTGGGCGTTGGTGTGGGCGGGGTTGTCCGGGCAGAAACCGTGCAATGCGGTGCCCCGCTCGTGGCTGGGCCGGTGGCAGGGCGAGAGCCCGGTCGCGCTACCTGGGGAGTTGCGGGATCTGCCGGCGGACTACCCCGCCCCGCCCCGCTATGCGGAAACCACGGCCGCCAACCGCATCACCGAGACCGCGCTGCGCCGCGCTGCTATGGCCCACCTGCGAGGGTGGAGCCTCGAGTTCTGAAATGCAAAACGCCTTGCCCGCGGCCTGCGCAGACAAGGCTGGCGACTCGTTCACTGTTCGCGAGTATGGTCCCGGTGACCGGGCCGCGCTCGATGAGTTCTACCTCGGGTTCGAACCGAAACGCGCCGCGCAGGGCCTTCCGCCTATAGGCAGCGACCGCATCGGCCGCTGGTTGGGTGCCGTGCTCGCTAGCGGCATTCACCTGATCGTCGAGCGGGCGGGGCAACTTATCGGGCACGCGATGTTGATTCCCGCCGCGCCGCCCGGCACCGCCGAATACGCCATCTTCCTGGACAAAGCAGTCCGCGGGCGCGGTATCGGCACCCTCGTCAACCGCATCGCCGCTAGTGCGGCCCGCGAAGCCGGCCATACCCGCCTCTGGCTCTCGATCGAGCCGCACAACCGAGCCGCCCTTCGCTCGTATCACAAGGCGGGCTTCCGCTTCCGCCCCGCTACCATGTTCAGCGCCGAAGCGGAGATGGAGCTGGTGCTGTGAACGGCGGGACGGCGGCGGCGCCCGGGCTCGTCACCCCCGCGGAGGCGGGGGTCCAGCGTTCCCGCGACTGGGTTGTTCCGGCTCGGGAGTGTCCCCCGCCCGAGTTCCGGCGGCTCCCGCCCCGTCTCGTGGCTGCGCTTTCGCGTCCCTCGCTGGCCCCCGCCCGACCGCCTGCACGGTGCCTTCGGCGCAGCCGGCCGTCTCGCGCGCCTCCTCGAGCAGATCGCGGTAGGCGCTGGTTCGCTTGGCCGCGGTCTTCGCGTTGCGCACCGCGAGCATGCGCCGCTTCGCCCGCCTGGTATGGTCGCTCCACAGCCGGTAGCCGCAGAGCTCCTTCGCCCCGCCCGGCTGCCCCGCCAAGCCGGCGACCGGCCTTTCATACCCATTATGGACGAAACGGTCCGGAAGCTGCCCGGCGCCGCGCCAGCAGCGGCGGCACCACGAGACTAGCGATGGCCAGTACCCACAGCACGATCGCGATGGGGCTGCTGTATAGCACACTCCACTCACCGCCGGAGAGCGCCATCGCCCGGCGCAGATTCTTTTCCATCACCGGTCCGAGCACCAGCCCCAGGATTACGGGCGCGAGCGGGATGCGGACCTTGCGCATCAGGTAGCCGAGCACACCGAACCCCGTCATCAAGACAAGGTCGAAGGCGCTTTGGTTCACGGCATAGACGGCGACAAAGGCGAGGGCGGCGACGGCGGGCAGGAGGAACCAGCGCGGCAGCGTAAGCGCGCGGACGAAGACGCCGACTAGCGGAAGGTTCAGGAGCAGCAGGAAGATGTTGCCCACGTACATGGATGCAGCCAGCCCCCAGAACAGCTCCGGCTCTTCAGCAATGAGCAGCGGCCCCGGCGTGATGCCCAGTCCCAGCAGCGCGCCGAGCAGCACCGCCGTCGTTCCGCTGCCCGGCACGCCTAGGGTGAGCAGCGGTATCATCGCGCCGGTGGCGGCGGCGTTGTTGGCGGACTCGGGCGCCGCCACCCCACGGATGTCACCGGTGCCGAAGCTGCCCTCACGATCTACCAGCCGCTGCTCGGTGCTGTAGGCGAGGAAGGAGGCGATGGTGCTCCCCGCGCCCGGCAGCACGCCGACTAGAAAGCCGAGCACGCTGCCGCGCAGCATGGTCCAGCCGGTAAAGGCGAGCTCGCGGGCCGTCAGCATCACCCGCCCGTACGAGGCGGTGACGGCGTGGCCGCGCCCGGAATCTTCCAATAGCTGGAGCACCTCGCTGACGGCGAACAGCCCGATGGTCACGACGACGAAATCCATGCCGTCCAGCAGCTTGATTTGCCCGAAGGTGTACCGGGGAATGGCGCTGTTGGGGTCCAACCCGACCGTGGCGAGGAGCAGCCCGAACGCGGTCGCGGCGAGGCCGCGGACGACGCTGGCGCCGGCGAGGCTAGACAGGGCGGCGAATGCGAACACCATCAGCGCGAAGTACTCGGCGGGCCCGAAGCGGATCGCCCACCCTGCGAGCAGCGGCGCGAACAGTATCAGCCCTACTATCGAGACCGTGCCGCCGAAGAAGGACGCGACCGCGGCCATGGCTAGGGCAGTGCCGCCGCGCCCCGAGCGCGTCATCGGGTACCCGTCCAGCGCGGTGACCACGGCGGACGCGGTGCCGGGGACATTGAGCAGAATCGTGCTGATCGAGTTGCCGTACTGCGATCCGTAGTAGATACCGGCGAGCAGGATCAGCGCGGATGCCGGCGGCAGCCCCATCGCGAAAGTCACAGGGATCAGGATGGCGATGGCGTTGATGGGACCGATCCCCGGCAGCATTCCGACGAAGGTGCCGACGAAAACGCCGCCGAAGACCAGTGCCAGGTTGAGCGGCTGCAGGGCGACGGCGAAGCCTTGCAGCAGCGGCGTCAGAACGTCCACAAGCTCCCGAACGGCAGGGGCAGGCGGAGCGCCCAAACGAACAAGTACCAGAGGACGGCGGACAAAGCGGCAGCGGCAGCCGCACTCCGTACGGGCGGGCCGCCGAAGAGAATCGACAGAGAGGCGACTGTGAGCGTGGTGCTAACAAAGAAACCCAGAACCGGGAGCACGGCGGCGTAGAACAGAAATGCGCCCGCCGCGGCGGCCATCCGCACCCGCGTGGAAGGAGCAGGCCACTCGGTTCCGGGGCCTGGCCGCGCGGCGAGCATCGCGCCGGCGCCGACCAGGATTGCGGCGGAAAGGTACGGCAGCGCCTTCGGGCCGACCGCGTCGGTGAGAAAGGCGACCTTGAAGGTGGATGCCTCCGCCGCCACAGCCACTCCCGCCGCGGCCATGACCAGGCCGGCAACCCGGTCGGCGTTTATCGGAGCAGCCCGAGCTCGCGCGACATCGCTCGAAAATCTACGATCTGCTGCTGCACAAAGGCCTCAAACTCCGCCCCCGCCATCGAGAAGGGCTGCAGCCGGTTCGCCTGCCGCGCTGCTTGCCACTCTGGCGAAGCGGCTAGGCGTTCGATGACCCGCACCCACTCGTCGTAGCGCTGATCACTGATACCGCCCGGCACGTAGAAGCCGCGCCAGGTGACCCAATCTACATCGATGCCGGATTCGTGTGCGGTCGGCACCTCCGCCAGCGGGCCGCTCAGGCGCTCCGGGGCGAGCACCGCCAGCACCCGCATCCGTCCGGCCGCGACCTGGCCGATGACCTCGGAAGCCTCGCCGCTGAAAACATCTACGAAGCCGCCGAGCAGCGCCGTCATCGCCTCGCCGCCGCCATCGAAGGGCACATAGCGGATGTCTTTTGGATCGATCCCGGCGCGGTGCACCAGCAGCAGCACCTTCATGTGATCCTGGCCGGCAACGGCGCTCCCGCCGCTGACTACGACGGCCGCGGGTTCATTGCGCCACGCATCGAGCAGATCGTCCAGCGATTGCCACGGAGCTTCCGCGGAGACCGCCAGCACGCCGTACTCGGCACCCACCGCGCCCACCCAGCGCACGTCCCCCGCGGCGAGACTGCCGTACTGTCCCTGGGCTAGCCGGAGGGTTGTGGAAGGGCTGGCCGCCACGAGCAGGGCGGGATCACCGGAGCGCTGCGCGACGGCGTGCGCGAAGGCGACCCCTCCGCCGGCCCCCGGCATATTGGTCGTGCGGACTAGGCCGGGAGAAAGATCGAGCTCGCGAAGCACCGCTGCGACGCTGCGGCAGGTCAGGTCCCAGCCGCCACCTGCATTCGCGGGTGCGATGCACTCCCAGCCACGCGCGCCCTCGGCGGGCATGCAGGCGGCGAGGCTCAGGACGACGAGAGCGGCGCGGCACCTCGCGAACGCCCCGCCACCCCTCGCTGTCATTCTGAGGGAGCCTGCGACCGAAGAATCTCCTGCGGGGCCGGAGGATGCCCGCTCCCAACGCGCTGCAGATTTCCCGCGTGCCCGAAACGCAGATTCTTCGCTGTGCGTGTCATTCTGAGGGAGCCCGCGACCGAAGACTCTCCTGCAGGGCCGGAAGATGCCCGCTCCAAGTGTGCTGCAACTTGTTGCATTGCTGAAGCAGAGCCCCTTCGCTGTGGCTGTCATTCTGAGGGAGCCTGCGACCGAAGAATCTCCTGCGGGGGCGGAAGATGCCCGCTCCAGGTGTGCTGCAGACTTGTTGCATTGCTGAAGCAGAGATCCTTCGCTGCGCTCAGGATGACAACAAGAGCGCTCACGATGACAACAAGAGCACTCACGATGACAACGAGGGCGACGACAACAAGAGCGCTCACGATGACGACACGAGCGGCAAGCAGTGACCGAGGCACTGACCAACGTCGCGCCGCCCTGTCATTCTGAGGGAGCCTGCGACCGAAGAATCTCCTGCGGCATCACTG
>JBBSMO010000157.1:0-6145 GCA_038233155.1 Longimicrobiales bacterium | reverse complement strand
GTGCGGCGGCCGGCGCCACGGGGGGGCCGGGGCGCCGCGGGCGCGCCCCGGCGCCCAGGCGGACAGCCCGGCGGCGCCGTCGGCGGCCAGGAGTGACCCGTGCACGAGAAAGTCGCGACGATCCATGGGGGTGAGTCGAGGTCGGAAGCTGCGGTACACCATCGCCGCTCAACTTACGCTGCCGCCGACAGGCCCTCAACCCGTGCCGGGGCGAGGCTCGGTTTTTCCCCTGCCCGGCACCGGGCACTGTTGTTGCCTCCAACCCCTCCTGCCGCCGCAACTCCTCGGACCTTCCATCATCCCCGCATGTCCTCCTTCGCGGTCGTCATCATCAACTACAACACGCGCGAACTGCTGCGGAGGTGCTTGCGGAGCGTGTTACCGGAAGCACCCGACGAAGTGATCGTGGCAGACAACGGCTCCGTGGACGGGAGCGCTGAGATGGTGAAGCGAGACTTCCCAGGTGTGCGGCTCCACTTGGACCGGAGCAATCCCGGATACGGCGGTGCGTCCAATGCCGCGATCAAGCAATCCGATGCACCTTACGTTCTGCTACTCAACAGCGACACGCTGCTGCGAGCTGGCGCAATGGCGGAGTTGAGTCGATACCTGGACCAGCATCCCCTGGCTGCGATCGTCGGGCCGCGGCTGCTCAACCGCGACGGATCGCTCCAACCGTCCTGCTTCCCGTTTCCCACTCCGCTGAACACACTACTCGTCAAGGGGAACCTTGGCCGCGCGATTCGATACGGTCCGGTGATACGCGACCGGTATCTGCGAACCTGGCGGCACGACCGACCACGCAAGGTGCCGTGGGTACGCGGGGCGGCTCTGGCGCTGCGTCGTGAAGCATTCGCTGCACTCGACGGTTTCGACGAATCATTCTTCATGTACTTCGAAGAGGTCGACCTCTGCCGTCGTGCGTGGAACGCCGGATGGGAAGTCCACTTCGCGCCCGGCGCCGAGATTCTGCATGTCGGCGGGGCGAGCACGGTGCAGCGGCGCACCGAAATGACGGTGCGAATGTTCGATAGCAGCATGCAGTTCCACCGGCGGTATACACGAGGGGTGCGGCTCGCGGCGTTGGCGGCGGCCGAGCGGGCGATTGTCGCATCTCGTCTGGTGATCGACACCGCGCGGTTGTGCGCGACGCGCGACGCCGACGCCCGAGCGGGCTTGCGCGCGGACCTTGCCGCCTGGCGCCAGATCCTGTTCGGCGGGCGGCGAGCGATTCCGGCGCCGTCGCGCGGTACTCCCACGCCTGACGGTCGAGTGGGAGAAGGGGGGTGACCATGGCGGTACCGGACTCTTCCGCCGTAGGTGTGTCGCCGCTGGAGGCGCTACATCCCGCGGGTCCGGGACGTCGTGTGGTCGTGCTCGGATCCGCCTGCCCCGCCGCACTACGCCCCGCGTCGCAGGCGGGTGGCCGATGGATCGACCTCGCCGTGATCGCACCGGACCGCGCAGAGCTGCGCCGCGCCAGCTGGCTCGATGACGCCGTCGCAACCGCGCATCGTCAACTGAGTGAGGATGGGCTGCTCTTCGTGCTGGTGCCGCCGCGGTCGCGGTGGGCGCTCCGCAGGCGCTTGTTGCGGCATGGCTGGAAGGTAGATCCATTGCTTGCTCTGCTGCCCAGCGTCGAAGCTTCGCGCCATCTGGTGCCGGTGCGCCCCGCCCTGCTCCGCTACGCGCTTGCCGAGCTGATCCCGATCCGACCCCGTCTCCGGGGTGCGGTCCGGATTGCCGCCGGGTTGCCGGGCAGCGCCGCGCTCGCAGCGCTGCTTCCGGGAATCGGGCTCGTGGTGCGCCGGCCCGGCGCGACCCACCCGTACGCGTGGCTTCTCAGCCCACCAGCCGCCGCAGGAGTGCACGCGATCGTTACCCAAAGCTGGCGGAGGGAGCGCGAGCCGCTGATCATCCATATCATAGTCGCCAAGCAGGCGGTGCCGCTCGAGGTCGCAAAGGTCGCGACGCTGCCGGCGGTCCGGGACGCGTGCCGCAACGAGGCGCTCGCGCTGGAGGCGCTCGCACCCGCGGCCGGTCGAGCGGGCTTCCGGGTTCCACGCCTGCTCCGTTGCGACGAGCGAGACACGCACACGGCCGTGCACCAATCGGTCGTGCGCGGCGAGCCGCTTTCCGCTGTGCTCCGCGCCTCGCCGCGGCTGCTGCCCGCTTTGCTGACGCAGTTGCAGCAGAGGTTGCAGCAGTGGGCGCTCGATACCGCTGCCATGCGCGTTTGGGGCCGGGCAGATCTGGATGCCGAAATCCTCACTCCCGCGCGGCTGCTCGCAGCGGATCTAGAGAACACATACGCCGAGTATCTAGCGTGGCTCGAGGCCCGGTGCAATGAGGTCGAGGGCAGCACCTTCTGCCGCGTTGCGGTTCACCAGGATCTTACGATGAGCAACGTGCTCTGGCGCGGGGATGCGGCACTCGGGCTGGTGGATTGGGAAGCGGCGCGTCCCGACGGTTTGCCGCTGGTGGATTTCGTCTACGCCGCGGCGGACGCCGCTCTGCACGCGGGCGCTTCGGCCCGCGCGGACGCCGTACGGCAATGCTTCGCGGACGATGGCCGCCATGCGCCCGGCGTGCGCCAGATGCTGGAGCAACTCCACGCTGCGCTCGCACTCGCACCGCATGTCACCGAGCTTTGCTTTCACGCATGTTGGTTGCACCATGCAGCGAATGAGCGGCGCTCCACACCCGCTGGTGGACCTCGTCCGTTTCTGAAGGTGCTCCAAGCGGTCGCAATGGATGCGGTCGGCGACGGACAGCTCGGGCGGAGGATGGGAGCGCGATGACCACCGGCCCGGTCTCGCGGCGGCCGCGCGTCCTGTATCTGCTTCCCTTTCCGCCGCGCCTCGATGGGGTGCACGGCGGCAGCCGCGCTACGGCGGAGCTGCTGCTGCGATTGACGAGCCGACATCCCGCCGCGCTGCTTTATCTACGCGCGGATGACGAGCCGCCGCTCGATGCGCGGCTGGCCGAACAGTGTGCGGTCGCCGTCGAAGTCCGGCGGCCCGCGCGGCAGCCACTCTCGCCGGGCGAGATCGTTCGCCGCGCCGGGGTGCTGGCGCGCTGTGCGGTCGGCCAACCGCACTGGGTGGCGAAGTGGAGCGTGCCCCAGGTGCATCGACGGCTGCGTGCCCTGGTGCGTGCGTGGCAGCCCGACGTGGTACAGCTCGATTTCCATCTCATGGGCCAATACCTCCCCGCCCTGCGCGGGTGGACCGGACCCCGTATCATGGTCGCCCACGAGCCGTCATCGACCGCCGCACCGGATTCCGGCGGCAGGGGCATCAGACGGTGGGTCCACCGGCTGACATGGCAGCGGTACGAACAGCGGGTCGTGGACGGGGTCGACACGGTCGTCGTGTTCACTCCGCAGGATCGGGATTCGTTGCGGGAGCTCGGTAGCCGTACTCCGTTGCGGATCATTCCGCTCGGGGCCGAAGTACCGACGCAGCCGCTCGACCCGTGCGGCGAGTGGCCGCCTCGTCTGCTGTTCATCGGCAACTACATGCATCCCCCCAACCGCGACGCCGCCATTCGCCTGGTACGTGACATATTTCCGGCGGTGCGCGCGCGCGTACCCGATCTGCACCTGGATCTGGTGGGAGACCACCCGCCCGGCGAGGTGCGGGATGCGGCGGGTCTGCACATCCACGTCCACGGTCGCGTCCCGGATGTGCGCCCTTACCTCGACCGCGCCGCACTGGTGATTGCACCGCTGCGGCGCGGCGGCGGGATGCGGGTCAAAATTCTGGAGGCGCTCGCCGCCGGCAAAGCGGTGCTCACCACGCGCCTCGCCGTAGCCGGGCTCGATGTGACCGACGGTGAACACATCGCCATCGCCGACACCGATGGGGAGCTTATTGCTGCAGCCGAGCGGCTGCTGCTCGATCGGGAGGTGCGGGTCCGGCTCGGAGGCGCGGCACACAGGTGGGCGGCCGAGCACCTGGACTGGGATCGCTCGGCCGCCGCATATTCGGCGCTGTATGACTCGCTGCTCGCGCAAGGCGCGAGGGAGGGTGGATGAAGTCGACCGCGCCGATCAGTGTAGCCATTTCGACGCGGCACCGGCCGGTAGTCCTCGCACGCTGCCTGGATGCGATCGCGGCGGGAACAGTGTGGCCGCAGGAGATCGTCGTCGTCGATCAGAGCACGGACGAGCGGACCGAAAGCCTGGTCCGGAGCCGCACGGCTGAACATCCGGCACTGGTGTACGTGCGTCAGCCGCCGCGCGGGCTCGGCGCGTCGCAGAATCTTGCGTTTCGCGTTGCGCGCGCGCCCGTCGTCGCGGTCACGGACGACGACTGCGTTCCGGCCGCGGACTGGTTGGAGGTGTACGCGCGGCTCTCTGCGCAGAAGGATGCCCCCGATGGCGCGGCCGGGCGTGTGCTGCCGCTGGAACCGGAGGGCGACCGAATCTACCCCGTGTCGTCCCGGACCAGCGAAACCCCGCGCGAGTTCCACGGCCGTGACCTGCCGTGGCACGTGGGGAGCGGAAACAACTTCGCCGTGCGCCGGGATTGGTTTCTGCGCATCGGCGGCTGCGACGAACGACTGGGTCCCGGCTCGCCCGCGCAGGGCGGCGTGGACATGGACCTGTTTTACCGTTTGCTGCGGGCGGGCGCGCGGCTCCGCTACGAACCCGCGGCGCTGGTGCACCACGAGCGTGAAACCCGGGAGGGACGGCGCGGCCGGCGCCCGATGTACGGACGGGGGATGGGCGCCGCGGTGACGCTGCGGCTCCGCGAGCGGGACTGGTACGCGCTGCGGCTGCTGGGGAGTTGGGTGGCGATGCGGACCACGCGTTTCGCGGCGGCGGCCGTCCGGCGCGATTTCCGCCGGATGGGTGAGGAGTGGCTGATGCTGCGCGGGACGGCGGCGGGGCTGCTGCATGGTGCAACCGCAGAAGCTGCCATCCCTTCTGACCCGGAGCCTCGCTAGCGCATCCCTCAGCGCGACCGAAAACGCCGGCTGAGGCGGACCGGCAACCCTGCCACCCGAATCGCGCGCCAGGCGACGCGCAGCACCGCCGCGAACGCCTTCATCAGTCGGTCGTCTGCCGCGGTCCGTTGCGCCCCCGAAAGCTGCCAGAACGCGGCCCATACGTAGAAATGGAAGCCGACGAGGACCCCCGCGCGCAGCAGGCCGGGCACGCCGTCCCGCAGCGCCTGCCCTCGGAAGAACTGCTTGTAAGTTTGCTTCCCGAGCGATGAAAGCATCGCTCGGGCGCTGAAGGTCTCCCCCCGGTCGATCATCGACTGAGCCTGCAATGGCGCGTAGCGGATCGAGCGCTCGAGCACCTCGGGGATGTTGCGGCTGCGGTCGTGGACCATCACCAGCTCGTCCCGCTTCGCGACCTCGTAGCGTCGGTCGACGGAGACGTCGGGGAGCGCGTTGGGAATGGTCGGCCACTCGACCGCCGAGCGGCGGTACATGCGCAGCTGCGGCTCATAGCGCTGCAGAGGGTGGCTCGGCGGGTAGCCGAAATCACAGTTCATACGCGGGATCACCACCGCGTCGATGTCGTCGCGGGCCGCGACCCGCCGGAGCTCCGTGGCCAACCCGGGCGTGATACGCTCATCCGGGTCGAGGGCCAGGATCCACTCTCCCACAGCGTGGTCGGCGAGTTCATTGCGGACCTGCTCGACGATAGGCACGGGCGGATGAGTAATGACCCGCGCGCCATGCTGCTTCGCGAGCGCCGCAGAGTCGTCGCTACTCTCCAGGTCCATCACGAGGATTTCGTCCGCCCACTGTACCGACTCGAGGCAGGGCTCCATCCGATCCGCCTCGTTGCGGCAGACGATACAGACGGAGATGCGGGGCGGCTGGCTCGCCTCGGTAGCTAACGCCGCTCGCTGCGTGTGGTTCGGTTCCCCCATTGCCGCTCGCGTTATTGCAGCACGCCCCCCTGTGAAGTGCACCTGTCTCTGTGACGGATCAAACATTCTCGAATGGAAGATCCTTGATGTTCTCGAAGAGTGCCATTCTTTCTCGGCTGCGATGGTGTCGGAACACCGTTCGCATGTCCGCTTCCGGAATCTCCCGTCCCAGATCGTCTCGGATGTAGAAGGCGTTGAAGCCGAACCGATTCGCTCCGACGAACCGGTATCCCTTGCGCTTGGCCAGCTTC
>JBBSMO010000156.1:0-6161 GCA_038233155.1 Longimicrobiales bacterium | reverse complement strand
TCCGCGCCAATCCGTCACCGTAGACATTGCCGGCGAACAGCATGTCATACGCTCGGAAGCGCCGCCAGAATATACACGCGGAGTAGCCGACTACGTGGACCGTACCGTCCGGCGCCTGTGGGCATCGCAGTCGCTCGAGCGCCCGCGCACAACGACCCTGGCCGCGCTGTTCATCACCGACGAACTTTTCCGCGCGCGGGAGCAGCTCCGTGCTTTGGAGGCGGAAATGGCTCAGCGGGCGGAAGCCCTTGCAAAAAAGGTCGAGGATGCGCTGGACGCCGGGGGCCACGCCGAGGACGAGGGTGGTACCGCCCAGCGGGCAAGCGAGCGCAGATCCGGGCGTTCGGCTCGCCGGGGCGGGTAGCTGCTTTGCCCGCCGGCGCTTGCGCTCTGCTTTCGGGAGCGGATATGTTCCAAGTGCACAGGCACCGGTGAGACGACGTACCCGCCGCGCCACCCGAGGTGCGGCGGCCCCGTTGCGGTGGCAGGACAAGTTTCTGCCACCGTTTCTCGTATGGGGCACCCCCGGCGCTAGTTTTTCGGAATTCCGCCGCGTTGCGAGTCGTTCTCGTAGCGCGGCCGGGTCGCGCCGTTTCCCCGCTCTGGCGGGAGCGGTACTGAAAGATTCACTCGCTGCGGCTCTTGCCCGCAGTGCATATAACGGGTTCGATGGAAATCATTTGGGTCATCGCCGCTGCCCTGCTGGGCGGCGTCGCGGGCGCATTGGTCGGCCGCCAGTTGGAACGGGCGCGTCTCCGCCGTGCACGCGCCACCGCGGAAGAGCAGGGCCGGCAAATCATTGCCGCTGCCGAGCAGGAGGCGGATACTTTGCGCAAGTCCGCCATTCTCGCCGGCAAGGAAGAGGCCTTTCGCTCGAAGGAAGATTGGGAACGCGAAGAGGTGCGCCGGCGCGAGGAGCTCGAGCGGACCGAACGGCGCAGCGCCGAACGGGAAACGGCGCTGGACCGCAAGTTCGAACTCCTCGACAACAAAGCTGACGTCCTCGATAAGCGCGCGGTTTCCCTGGACGAGCGGGAGGCCGGTGTGACAGACCGCGACGCGCTTCTCGACCGGCGCGAACAGGGAGTCCAGGAGCGGCTGGAAGCACTCGCCGGGTTGACCGCGGCGGAAGCGCGGCGCGAATTGATCCACTCGCTCGAAGAGGAAGCCAAGGCGAGCGCCGCGCAGCGCATCCGCGAGATAAAAGAAGAGGCACGCCGCGAGGCGGAGCGGGAGGCGAAGAAGATCATCTCGCTGGCGATTCAGCGTATCGCCGCAGATCATACCGCGGAATCTACCGTCTCCGTGGTCACCCTTCCCTCAGACGAGATGAAGGGGCGGATCATCGGCCGCGAGGGGCGCAACATCCGCGCGTTCGAGCAGGCGACGGGAATCGACGTCATCATCGATGATACGCCCGAAGCGGTGGTGCTCTCGGGCTTTGACCCGGTCCGCCGTGAAACCGCCCGTATCGCACTCGAGAAGCTGGTCTCGGACGGGCGCATCCACCCCGGGCGCATCGAAGACATCGTCTCGAAGAGCCGGAAGGAAGTCGAAACCAGTATGCGCGAGGCCGCCGAGGAGGTTCTTTACGAGCTAGGCGTGCACGGCGTGCATCCTGAAATCGTCAAGGTGCTCGGACGGCTGAAGTTCCGGACCTCGTACGGCCAGAACCAATTGCTGCACTCCAAGGAGGTCGCCCTGCTCGCGGGCAACATGGCCGCTGAAATGGGCTTCGACGCGACGCTCGCCAAGCGGATGGGGCTGCTGCACGACGTGGGCAAGGGAATGACGCACGAACACGAGGGAACGCACGTCGAACTCGGCTGGAACCTGTGCAAGAAATACAATGAGTCCGCACCGGTTCTAAATGCCATCAAGGCTCA
Source organism: Longimicrobiales bacterium (assembly GCA_038233155.1). Taxonomy (GTDB): domain Bacteria; phylum Gemmatimonadota; class Gemmatimonadetes; order Longimicrobiales; family Longimicrobiaceae; genus JBBSMO01. Next base: position 4,275 of record JBBSMO010000156.1, on the reverse strand, counting down.
TCATGACGAAGAGCCGCACCTCTTCCCGGAAACCTTTCTCGTGACTGCGGGCGATGCAATTTCGGGCTCGCGTCCCGGGGCCCGGCGGGAAATGGTAGAGACGTACGTGAAGCGGCTGGAAAAGCTCGAGGAGATCGCCACCTCCTTCCCGGGAGTCGAGCGGTCATTCGCGATCCAAGCCGGGCGCGAACTTCGCATCATGGTGCTGCCGGAGAAGGTTTCAGACGAGGAGATGGCGCAGTTGAGCGAAGAAACCGCACGGCGGATCGAAACGGAGCTTCAGTACCCGGGTCAGATCAAGGTCGTCGTAATCCGCGAGACGCGCGCGGTGGACTTTGCCCGCTGACCGGGACGGCTCCTGATGAAGGTGCTCTTCGTCGCCGACGTCATCGGTTCTCCCGGCCGCAAAGCGGTGCGCAGCTTGCTGGGCGGGGTCAAGGAAGATACTGGTGCGGATGTTATCATCATCAACGGGGAAAATGCGGCGGGCGGCTTCGGCATCACCCCGGAAATCGCGCACGAGCTGATCCGCGCCGGCGCGGCGGTGATCACGACCGGAAATCATGTGTGGGATAAGAAGGAAATAATTCCGATGTTGCAAAAGGATGCCCGCATCCTGAGACCGGGCAATTTCCCGCCCTCCAATCCCGGCCGTGGCTCGACCGTAGTCAACTTTCGCGGTACGCGCTTAGGCGTAATCAATCTGCAAGGGCGCACCTTCATGCCGCCGCTGGACGACCCCTTCCGCGCGGCGGATTCGCTGATCGCCGCCATGGAGGGCGAGGCGGATGCGATCGTCGTAGATTTTCACGCCGAAGCCACCTCCGAGAAGCAGGCCATGGCTTATTACCTGGATGGCCGCGTAGGCGCGGTAGTCGGCACGCACACTCACGTCCAAACGGCGGATGAGCGCCTCTTGCCGAAGAATACCGCCGCCATAACAGACCTGGGGATGACCGGCGGGCTCGGGGGCATCATCGGCATGAAGGCGGAGATTTCGCTGCAGCGGCAGTTGACGATGGCGCGCGGCGAACGGATGCAGCCGAGCGACGAAGACCTGCACTTGCAAGGCGCTGTCGTAGACTTGGATACAACGACCGGCCTGGCGCGGGGCATCGAGCGCATCAGCGTTCACTACGCGCAGACGCTGCAGCACCTTTTTCGGCGGGGCTGACGCAGTCGTGGCGCGTATTCTGAGCGGGACCGGGCTGAGCCGTCGCCTGCGGGTTGAAATCGCCAGTGAGGTAGACGAGTTGCGGGAAGCGGGGGTCGAGCCAGCGCTCACCGCCGTTCTGGTAGGCGACGACCCGGCCAGCGAGCTCTACGTGCGCAAGAAAGCGGAAGCGTGCGGCAGGGTGGGAATCCGGCAGCGCACGATCCGCCTCCCCGAAGATGTGCCGGCGGCAGAGCTGCACGGGGTGATAGACGGCTTGAACGCCGATCCCGGCGTGCATGGAATCCTCGTGCAGTTGCCGCTGCCCTCCCACCTGGCGCAGAAGTCGATTCTCGAGAGGGTACACCCGTCCAAAGATGTGGATGGTTTTCACCCGCTCAACGTCGGCCGCGCCTTTGTAGGAGACCCGCAGGCCTTCTTGCCCGCGACGCCCGCCGGGATTATGGCGCTCGTGAAGGATGCGGAAATCCCCACCTTCGGGCAGCACGTGGTCATCGTCGGCAGGAGCCTGATCGTCGGCAAGCCGCTCGCTTCGCTCTTCATGGCGCCCGGGACCGATGCGACCGTGACGCTCACCCATCGCCACACGCGCGACCTTGCCGCTCACACTCGTTCCGCCGACATTCTGATCGTGGCGGTCGGAAAGCCGGAGCTGATCACAGCCGATATGGTCAAGCCCGGCGTGACGGTGGTCGACGTGGGCATCACCCGGGTCCCCGATCCTGAACGCGCCGGCGGGAGCCGGTTAGCGGGAGATGTAGATTTCGATGCCGTCAGCGAAATTGCCGGCGCCATAACGCCGGTGCCGGGCGGCGTGGGTCCCATGACCATCACCTTTCTGCTGCGCAACACGGTAGATGCTGCCCGCCGCAGTAGCCAAGGCAGCGATGCCCCCGAGGTGGTCCGATGACATTGGATCTGTTCGCTAAGCGACCCGCCCCCGCGGCGCCCCCGGCGCCGAAGAAGCGCGCGCCGGCCATCTTCGGCCCTGCCGCTGGCGACACCGCGATGTCCCTTCCGGCCCCGGCGGCCACTAGCCCAAGGGAGGAGCGCGGCGGGATCTCGGTATCAGCGGTCAACGCACTCGCGCGAGAGGTGGTCGAGGGGGCGCTGCCGCCGATGTGGGTCACGGGCGAGGTCGCGAACTTCACCCGTGCCCGGTCGGGTCACTGCTACTTCACTCTGCGCGATGCCGAGTCCCAGATCCGTTGCGTGATGTGGCGTCCGGAAGCCCGGCGCCTCCCGGCAACGCCGCCGGAAGGATTCGAGGTACGGGCCCTCGGCTCGCTGACGATTTACGAGCGCCGCGGTGAATTCCAGCTCGTCGTTTCCGAGCTCGAGGGGCGGGGCGAAGGCCTCTGGCGGCTCGCATTCGACCGGTTGCGGGCGAAACTGGATTCCGAAGGGTTGCTTGCGCCCGGCCGCAAGCGGCCGCTCCCCCCGCACCCGCTATGCGTAGGAGTGGTCACCTCGACCGCGGGGGCTGCGCTGCGGGTTGTGATCACCGTACTTCGGCGCCGCGCCCCGTGGGCGCGGGTCGTGATTCGCGGCTGCCGGGTGCAGGGTGAAGGCGCGGCTGAGGAGATTGCCGCAGCAATCCGCTGCCTCGCCGCCGCCGGCTGTGCGGACGTGCTGATCGTGGGACGGGGCGGGGGAAGTGTGGAAGACCTCTGGGCGTTCAATCAAGAGGTCGTGGCGCGGGCAATCGCAGATTCTCCCATTCCGACCATCTCCGCCGTAGGCCACGAAACGGATGTCACCATCGCAGATCTGGTAGCCGATCTGCGTGCCGCCACCCCATCCGCGGCGGCGGAAGCGGCGGTCCCAGATGCCGCGGCGCTGTCACGCGAGCTCGCGCATCTGGGCGGGCGGCTCGTGCGCGCCAAGCGCGCTCTCATCAGCGGCACCCGCAGGCGCGGCGACAATCTCCGCACTGATCTGGGCGAGGCGCTGCGCGGCCAGATCCGCGACCGCACGAATCGTCTCGGTGCGGCTGCCGCGCAGCTCAACGCGTTATCTCCATTGGCGGCGCTCTCCCGCGGCTATGCGGTGCCGCTCGGGGAAGGCGGGCGGGTGCTCCGCGGCGTTGCCAGTTTGCTAGAAGCGGGAGACTTCGCCCTGCGCATGGCCGATGGTGAGGTCCCTTGCACGGTGCGCCAGCCCGAGCCCGCGACGGAAGCCGGGCGTTGAACGCGAAAAAGGCCGGGACCCAGAAGCCGGCATCGCCATCTTTCGACGCATCGGTGGCCCGGCTCGAGCAGATCCTGGCCGAACTCGATTCGGGCGATGCGGATCTCGAGGGTGCCCTCGGCCTGTTCGAAGAAGGGGTAGGCCTGTTACGCGACGCGGGCGCGCTGCTGTCCAACGCCGAGCAGCGGATCGAGCAGTTGCTCGGCGAGGGCGATGACCTCAGCTTTCGGGTATTCGAAGGCGGGCCGGAAGAATGAGCGCCGTCGCCGAAAGTTCCGTCAGTTGGGCATCCTTCCATAGCCAGGAGGCGCAACGGATCGAGGCGGCGCTCGCGCGCTTGGGGCAGGGCGCGGTCCCGGAAGCGGCCGGCGAGCTCGGCGAAGCCATCATCTACGCTTTGCAAACGCGCGGCAAGCGCCTCCGCCCGATGTTGGCGGTGAGTGCGTATGCTGCGGTAGCCGGCCCGCCTCCGCCTGAAGCGGCGTATGATTTCGCCTGCGCAATCGAGTTGGTCCACACCTATTCGCTCGTGCACGACGACCTGCCCTGCATGGACGATGACGATCTGCGCCGCGGGCGGCCGACGCTGCACAAGGTGGCGGGAACCCGGACCGCGACTGTCGCCGGGGCCGCGCTGATCCCGCTGGCCGTCCGCATCTTGGTTGCAGCCGGCGCCCGGCTCGGAATGGCCCCGGAGGCGACGGCAGCGGCTGTAACCGACCTCTGCACCGCCGCTGGCGCCGCTGGAATGGTGGGAGGCCAGCTCCTAGATTTGCGGGCCGAGAACTCGACGGTCTCACGGGAGGCGCTCGAAGCGATCCACCGCCGGAAAACGGGCGCTCTGCTCGCGGCTTCGCTTCGTTTAGGCGGGCGGGCAGCGGGGGCCGATGGAGACCAACTTGCCGCGTTAG
>JBBSMO010000155.1:0-6168 GCA_038233155.1 Longimicrobiales bacterium | reverse complement strand
CTCTTCCGACCGTTTCGCCGATGCGCTTGGCGATCCGGTCGATTTCCTTCGGGATCGCACCCATCGGCAGCAGCCGCACGCGGCCGAGATAGACGTCGCGGTAGGGATGAAACAGCATCCAGATCGCGATGGCGTTCGTGCAAAACCCTGCCGTCACCCCGATCAGAACCGGCAGCACCCACTGCCATAGTGTCAGGCCGAGAAACTCCATCAATCCATCGGCGGGGTGGAGAGGACCACACCGCGCCGGGCGCATGAGGCGGCGTTGACACGGCGGGAACGGGACGGCAGCTTCCCGGCCTCTCCTTCGAGGACTACGATCACGGCAATGAAAGATTTCCAAGCACTGCTGGACGACGCCAGCGTCTGCGCGGCGCGGCGCATGCTGCACGATACAGATGACCTGACGCTTCGCGAGCAGACCGGGCTCGCGGGCATTCCGGCGCCTTCGCTGCAGGAGGCAGAGCGCGGAGATTGGGTGCGGTGCCGCTTTGCGGAGCTGGGCTTGTGCGGCATTGCGACGGACGAGGCGGGCAATGTGCTCGCACGGCTGCCGGGAGGTGGCGAAGGGGCTCCCCTCATTGCCAGCGCACACCTGGATACCGTCTTCCCGGCCGGAACTCCGCTCGATATCTCGCGTAGCGAAGGGCGCATCTGTGCACCGGGCATAGGGGACAATGCCCGCGGGCTCGCCGCCCTGCTCGCGATTGCGCGGGTGATGACTGCCTGCAGGGTACAACTCCCCTGTCCCTTGCTCTTCGTTGCGACCGTGGGCGAGGAGGGAGCGGGAGATCTGGCAGGCGTCAAGTACCTGTTCCGCGAAAGTTCGCCGTTGCTCGCGAGCCGCGGTTTCGTCTCGATAGACGGAGTCGGCTCGGCGCGCATCGTCCACCGCGCGGTCGGGTCGCGAAGGCTGCGCCTGGCCATTTCTGGCGCTGGCGGCCATTCCTGGGCGGATTTTGGCACTGCCAACCCGCTGCACGCGTTGGGCTCCGCCGTGGCGGGAATGGCTGCGCTCGAGCTCCCGCAGCAGCCGCTCACCACCCTCAGCGTGACGCGCGCTGGCGGCGGTCTCAGCATCAATTCGATTCCCGCGAGCGCATGGTGGGAAGTGGACATCCGTAGCGAGGATGCGGCCTCGCTGAGTGCTAGGGAGAAAGACGCCCGCGACCGGGCGCGCGAGGCGGTCCAATCTGAAAACGAGCGCCGCCGCGCCGGAACCGAGCCGCTCGGCCTCGAAGTGTCGGTGATCGGCGACCGGCCGGCTGGCGCGACCGCAGCCGATACGCCGTTGGTACGCGCTGCGGTGATGGCTACGGAGATGCTGGGCAGCGTTCCGGAGTTGATCGCCTCCTCCACAGATGCGAATGTGCCGATGGCGCTTGGCATTCCCGCCATTACTCTCGGCGCGGGCGGGTCAGCGGGCCGCATCCATACGCGCGCCGAATGGTACGAGAACGACGGCGGGGCCCGAGGAATCGAGCGCATTCTGCTGACGATTCTCGCTGCCGCGCATGCCGACCCCTCCCGCTGAGGCAGCGGAGCGGCTAAGGCTCAGCGGGCTGCCTCGACCGTGGAGTGGTCGCCTACGTCCACGCGGCCATTCACACCGCTCACCCGCGCGTCGGTTCCGACGAGCGACTCGTGCAGCTCGCAGTTTTCTACCACGGCACCTTCCCCGACAATCGAGTCGCGCAGCCGCGAGGACTTCACCGTAGCTCCCGCGGAGATGGTGACGTTCGGGCCAATTTCGGCGTCTTCCAGCACGGCTCCGTCGGCGATGTGCACCGGCGCGTGAATGCGGATGCCGTCGCGCGCGGCGGGCTCCCGCGAGCGCGTGGTCTCGAGCAGGTGGCGGTTCGTCTCGAGCAGGGTTTCCGTTTTGCCCGCGTCGTACCAACCCTCCACCTCGACCGTCTTCAGTTTGGCTCCGTGATCGATCATGTACTGGAAGGCATCGGTCAGATAGAACTCGCCCGACGGTCCTGGTTCGGACCCCATCACATGGTTGATGCCCTCGAACAGCAGCTTCCAATCCCGTATGTAGTACAGACCGATGTTCGCCAGCTTCGAGATCGGTTCGCTTGGCTTCTCGATAATCTGGCGCATGTTGCCGTCGCCGTCTGTGACGATGACGCCGAATCGCTGGTAGTCCTCTACCTCCTTCGCCCAGATCACCCCCGCGACATCATCCGGCAGGCGCTTGACCAGCGACAGGTCGGCATCGAAAAGGGTGTCTACGAAGATGATCAGCAGATCCTCGTGGATGAAAGGCTCCGCGAGCTGTACCGCGCCGGCCGTGCCGTTCTGCACCGGCTGTTCCACGTACTTTGCATTGAACTGAGGGTACTCGACGTCTACGTAGGCCTGGACCTTCTCCTTCAGGTGCCCGGTGATGAACACCGCTTCATCAACCCCCAGCTCGCGGAGATCATCCAAGATGTAGCTCATTACCGGCTTGTCCGCTACGCGGAGCAACGGCTTGGGAGTGACGTGGGTATGAGGGCGCAGGCGGGTCCCCTTGCCCGCCAATGGAATCACAAGTTGCACGCAATCACCTCGTTTGAGATCGGAGTAGTCCCGGCTGCACGGCCGCGGAAGGAGCAGGTTCGGTGCCCGCGCCGGCCCGCAAGCTATCCGGCGGCTGCGAGCGGCGTCAAATTGCCGCGGCGAAGGAGCCTGGTGCCGGCCGAAGCTGGACAAACGCGTCGGAAAGCCGCACTCTGGGGGTGAACCGCTACCTCCACCTTACGCCGCACGCAATGGCTTCAGACGCTCCCGCCGCACCCGCCCCCATCGAACTGCCCGCGCGCATCCCCGTGCTTCCGGTTCGCAGCACGGTCGTCTTTCCCATGGGCGCGACAGCGCTGCAAGTCGCCTGGGGACCGAATGTGGAAGCGCTCACGATGTTTCCGCAGGATGACCTGCTGGTCGCCATCGTCACCACTTCGGAAGAAGATACGCCGGTAGAGCCCGAACGGCTTCAAAAAATTGGCAGCGCCGTCCGCGTCCTCGACCGATTGAACCTGCCGGGGGGTGTGATCCAAACGACGATTCAGGGCCTGCAGCGAATTCAGTTGCAGGACGTGCGGTACGAGGACGGCTACTACATGGCGACGCCGGTGCCCGCGCCCGATCTGCCCGCTCCGGATCTGGAGGCCGAGCGGCTGATGGAGTTGATCATGACCACCTTGGGCGGGCTCGCGGCAAAGGTCGAGCGGATTCCCGACGAGGTCCCTCGAATCCTGCGCAACAACGTCGCCGACCCCGGCCGCTTCGCGGATCTGGCCGCTACTCTCTGCCACTTCAATGTCGCGAGCCGCGACCAGGTGCTACAAATCCTCGATGTGACGGAGCGGCTCGACTTTCTGCTCGGCTTGCTGCAGGAGGGGTTCAACCGCGTACGGGCGATAGAGGAAGAAGAGGAACAACGGCAGGCTGCGACCGGGACAGCGACCCCGCGCCGCAACCGGCCGGCGGAGATCCGCAACCACATCCGCAGCTTGCAGGCGGAATTGGGCGAAATCGACCCGCTGGAGCGAGAAACCCTCGAGATGCAGCGCCGCATCGAACGGTCGGCGCTCCCCGCCCGCATCGCCGCCGCCGCCCGCCGCGAGGCCGAAAAGCTCCGCACCACTCCCTCGGCCTCGAATGAGGGCACCGGGCTGCGCAACTACCTCGAAGTGTTGCTGGACCTGCCGTGGGACACGCCAGCCCCGAGCAAAGCGGAGTTCGACCTCGCCGCCGTGGCCGCGGCCATGGACCGCAAGCTCCTCGGCCTGGACGAAGTCAAGCAGCGAATGTTGTCCGTGCTTTCCGTCGCTAAATTGCGCGGCGACCTCAGCGGGCCCATCCCCTGCATAGTGGGCCCGCCGGGCGTGGGCAAACGCTCGCTGGCCAAAGCGATCGCGGAAGGACTCGGCCGCCCCCTCGTCGAGATCGAACTAGGCGGCCGGGGCGAGACGGAACTGCTCGGCGCGCGCCGCTCTGGCTCTGGGGTCAAAGCAGGCAAGCTGCTCGCCGCCATTCGGGACGCCGGGGTGGCGAACCCGCTCTTTCTGCTGGCGGAGGTGGATGAGATCGGCTTGGGCAGCGTCGAGGGCGACCCGATCGAAGGGCTGGAAGAGTTTCTAAACCCCGAGCAGCGCGACGCCTTTGTTGACCGCTATCTGGACCTGCCATTCGACCTGAGCGGCGTGCTATTTATCGGTTCCGCCACAGATTTCCGGCGCATCCCCCGGGTGCTGCGGGATCAATTCATCGAGATTGGCATCGCGGGGTCTACCCCCGAAGAAAAGGCGGAGATCGCTTTCGAGCGCCTGCTGCCGCGCCTGATAGAGGAGCATGGGCTCGAGCCTGAAGATGTAGAGGTGGACGAGGAGATGCTGCTCGACCTCACCCGCGGCTACGCCCGGGATGCAGGCATCGGCAGCCTGCGGCGGGTGCTCTCCGCACTGCTGCGCTTTTTCGCATTCAACAAGACATCGGGCGTTGCCGGCCCGCAGAGCATCACACCCGACCTGATGGAGGAGGTGCTCGGCTCGCCCCGCTATCAGAGCACCACGGCGGAAAACGCTCCCGAGGTCGGCGTGGTAACGGGGCTTGCCTGGACCGCCTCGGGTGGCGAGCTGATGTTCATAGAAGCGCTGAAGATGGCGGGTACCGGGCGCCTCATCATCACCGGCATGCTGGGGGATGTGATGCGCGAGTCGGTGAACGCCGCCTACTCGTATGTTCGCTCGCGCGCCGAGCTGCTCGGAATCTCCGAGGGTGCGTTTGGCGACCACGATGTCCACATACACTTTCCGGTGGGCGCGACGCCGAAGGAGGGGCCGTCCGCCGGCGCGGCGGTCACTCTCGCGATCGCGTCTTCACTAGCCGAGCGGCCGGTGCGTCACGATGTCGCGATGACGGGCGAGGTAACGCTCCGCGGCAAGGTGCTCGAGATTGGCGGCACCAAGGAGAAGATTCTCGCTGCCTATCGGGCGGGGCTGCGGGAGGTGGTCCTGCCGGCGGGAAACGAGCGCGACCTGCGTGACGTACCGGCAGACGTGCGTACAGCCATGCAGTTTCACTTCGTCGATCGAATGGAGCAAATCTTCGACATTGCGCTGATGCCCCAACCCAAGAAGAAGCGCGCCTCGAATAGCCGGCGCCAGAGCTCGAAGAGCCGGAGTCGCGCCGCGCCAAAGGGCGCGCCCTAGGGGCGGCCTGCCGGTGCCGGGCTCGCGCCGGCCTCGACCGGACCCGCGGCGGAGGCGGAGCCCAGAGCAACGTCGTGATCTACGGGGTGAGGCATCAGATCTTCTCCTTCCGAGCGGGCGACGAAGGCCGCGCAGGAAAGGTCTCCGGTAACGTTGACCGCAGTGCGAAGCATGTCCAAAATCCGGTCCACACCGAGAATCAGGGCGATGCCGGCGGCGGCCTGGTTCGCCAAGCCGACGGATTGGAGCACCAAGATCAGAGTGATGATGCCGGCACTCGGCACGCCAGCCGCCCCGATCGACGCCAAAGTTGCGGTGAGCACGATGGTGAGCAGGCCCGCGAACCCCAGTTCGGCGCCGTACACCTGCGCAATGAAGACAGTGGCCACGCCCTGGTAGAGCGCGGTCCCGTCCATGTTGATGGTGGCGCCGAGTGGCAGCACGAACGATGCGACGGGATTCGAGATCCCAAGGTTTTCCTCGGCGGTTTCAATTGTCACCGGGAGAGTCGCGTTCGACGACGAGGTCGAGAAGGCGATCAGCGGCACCTCACGAATGCGGCGGAAGAAGTCGAGAGGGTTAATTTTTGCGAGCAAGGTGACGAGAGTTCCGTACGTAGCGAAGGCGTGGAGGAGCAGGCCGAACGCCACGACGCCCGTATAGATGGCGAGGCTGCCAAGAACATCCAGCCCGAACCGGCTGATCACACTGGCGATCAGAGCGAATACAGCGTAGGGTGCCAGCTTCATGATCCAATCGATCACGATCATCGAAGCGTCGTTCACACCCGCAAAAAAGGTCAGGATCGCGTCGCGGCGTACCGGGGCGAGCAGCGAAATCGCGGCCCCGAAGATCAGCACGAAAACGATCAGCGGCAGCAGATTCCCCTCGGCAGCAGCGGCGACGGGGTTGGTGGGAATCATGTTCAGGAGCACATCCCAAACCCCCGGTTTTTCAGCTGCTT